>NZ_JFJV02000036.1:0-798 GCF_000611145.1 Cupriavidus sp. SK-3
CACCGGCACAAACGGCACGCCCGCGACGTTCAATCAAAGCCTGCCGCTCAGCCCATACAGCACCTCGACCGGCGGCACCTACTCGATCCCCATGAACGCACGCTATATTCAAACCGAAGCGACGGTCAAGCCTGGCACGATTTCCAGCATGATGTCCGTGCTGGTGGATTACCAGTAGGCGCGCATTGATCCGAGAAATGGGGGCGGCACGGGGGCACAACGTGATCCCTCGTTGACGAAAGGGAAAAATTTCTGCCATGCAACAGTTCCATCCAATCCTGAGGGGTCTGGCTGCGCGCCTGATCCCGGCATTCGTTCTCGTCGCTGTCGCGTCGATCTCGCCGAAAGCGCTTGCGATCATCGATATCTGGGCATTTGGATCGACGCTTAACCTGCCGAACACCTTGCCAACAGGCACCGTGGTCAGCCGCTATACGATCTCGTTGAGTCAACTCTGCGGCTCAGCGTCGTCGTGCCCAAGACAATTTATATTCCTTTGGCCGAACGGCGGGACTGCAACCGCACCCGGACCGCTAATCGCGACCAACGTATCGGGCATCTCGACTCGCCTGCTGGTCAACGGCCAGCCCGTCACCAACAATACCTCCGTCGCCAGCGTCAATTCGCCACTCGAAGTGCAACTGGTGCGCGACTCCCGCCCGCTGGTGGCTGGCAGCCTCAAGGGCTCGGCCACCAACCCCGGCTATTACAGTATTTGCCCTAGCTCCGTCTGTTATACGGGGGATTCCGGTCGCGGGATCATTCTCAGCGCCACCGTCAGGCTGGTCAACGGCACCT
>NZ_JFJV02000037.1:0-28989 GCF_000611145.1 Cupriavidus sp. SK-3
CGCAGGGGGGTGAAACCGCCTTTGACTTTGAGCCTTTGAAGTTAAGCCTTTGAAGTTAAGCCTTTGAAGTTAAACAATTAAAACCACACCCACACAAAGCCCCCTCCAATCAAAACAAAACCCCATGGACCGCCTGACCGCCGCCGAAGTCTTCATCACCATCGCCGAACGCGGCAGCATGACCGCCGCCGCCGAATCCCTCGACATGTCCCGCGCCATGGTCACCCGCTACCTGGCCCAAATGGAAACCTGGGCCGAACAGCGCCTGCTGCACCGGACCACGCGCAAGCTAAGCCTGACACCCGCCGGCGAGCAAACCCTGGCCCGCTGCCGCCAGATGCTGGAAATCGCCGCCCAGATGACACGCCCCGCGGCCGAACGCGCAGGCACGCCGCGCGGCATGCTGCGCATCAGTTGCGCGCAATCGCTGGCCGAGGATGTCCTGGCCGCGGCGGTCACGGCCTATCTGAAGCGCTACCCGGAAACGGCAGTCGACCTCCATATCGGCAGCCAGGCCGTCAACCTGGTGGAAGCGCGCATCGACCTGGCCATCCGCATCACCAACGACCTCGACCCCAACCTGATCGCGCGTCCGCTGGCCAGTTGCGCCTCGGTAATCTGCGCCGCGCCGGCCTATCTTGCCGCCCACGGCATGCCGCGCAGCGCGCAGGACCTCGCCATGCACAACTGCCTGACCTACTCCTATTTCGGCAAGAGCCTGTGGCAACTGGAACGCGCTGGCGAAACCCTGGCGGTACCGGTACAGGGCAATCTCAGCGCCAACGAATCCACGGTGCTGCTGGCCGCCGCGGTGGCTGGCGCCGGCATCGCCATGCAACCGCTCTACTCCGCCGCGCCGCTGCTGCGCAGCGGCCGGCTGGTGGCGTTGCTGCCGGCCTGGCAACCGCAGGCATTGGGCATCCATGGCGTGTACGCATCGCGCCGGCAAATGCCGGCGATCCTGCGCACCATGCTGGACTTCCTGGCGGAGTACTTCGACACGGATCCCGGATGGCAAGGCGGCAGGCCCGCGTCGCTCCGGACAGGCTAGGCCCCAGTCGTCCAATCTTCGTATTTCGGACAAGTCGTCTTTCCAGGCATTAGAATTCCGCCCGTCCCCCGAAGGATCTCCCCATGCGGAAAACCGCCCTCTTCGCATTGCTTTTTTGCACATCGCTCCATGCAGTGCCGGCAACGGCCGTGGACGTGTCCAGGATTCACGGCAAGATCCAGTTCGTCAATGCCTTTGGCGACTACAAGGTCCAGGTGGTAAACGCCTTTGCCGACCTAAAAGTGAAAAAGGTCGATGCCTTCCCCGACAGGCCTGGCGAATGGCAAATCGTCAGCGGCAATGCTGACTACAAGATCCAGATCGTCGACGCGTTTGGCGATTTCACCATCGAATACGTGAACGCCTTTCCGGGCGTGCGCAAATAGCCTGACACCATCGCACTGAACGGACGCCACTGAACGTGTCCGCAAGATGGCGGAGCCGCCGATGGCTTCGTCCCTGCCGAAATCGGGAAGCGAATGGCGCGTGCATTGCCCGACGATCAGGCGGCCCGGCACCACCGGCCAGAATCCGGGCACACACTGGCCCTTGCACCGTTCAGCCAGACTTGCTCTTCATTCAGCTGCAGCGAGGTCGAAGGGGCGATGTCGAAGGCAACCTTAAGTGCGCGCCCAACATGGGCATCCTCGATGGGAAGCTCCCAGGTCAGGAATAGTTGGGTGCAGTCCTGGTCGGGCGGGAAGTCGGCCACATCAAAACCGCTGCTGCGGCGTTGAATTACGCCATGAGGCTGACAAGTATCGAATATCACCGCCGTGCCCCGGGTCAGCGGGATGCGATGACCCAAAGAGGGAAAATGCAAGTCCTGCCCCCTGTCCTCGCTCAGGAAGAGATTGCAAAAGGCCGCACCGCCATATTGCGCACCGTCATGGTGGTACCTTGCGCCGCGGCAGGCCATGAGGGCTACGTCACTGGAGGCAAGCACCCCAGGCAGTCCAAGCGCGCACGCCCAATCGGACACGGCCTGCACGCAGCACGTGTAGTCCGGCCAGCGCGCTCGCGCTCGTGCCAGAGGCATTGCCTCGACATCCCCGGGCTCCAGGACCATGCGGGACGATATCTCCCTCGCCCAATCGGCAAGCAAACGTGCAGGGGGTACCGGCACGTCGACCGTGCCTGAGAGCACGATGTCACTCACGCGCCGGCTGCGGATGGCGTCGCCACTCCAGAAATAGGACGTGAGGAGGTCTTGTACCCGATGCTGTTGAGGGCTGTGGCTCATTTGGACCAATGTAATGCGGCTGCCTCGGTAATGTAGCGGATCATAGCCCGTCGGCCGAGTAGGTCGCCGATGAACCGGCGCAGTCTTCCCCGGAAATCGGCCAGGAAGCAAAGAAATCGGCGCGCCTCAATGGGCGCGCCGATGTCGCACAGCGCGTCGGCGCTGCGATAGTACAAATGGTGTGCGGGCCGGGAAGGCTATCAGGCAGGGAGCGCCTGCGCCAACACGGTTGCCATGGAGCCGCTGGCGGCGCAAACCAGTGCCCAGCCTGCCAACATCCGGAAACTCTGCCAACGGCTCATGATGTGCTCCTGATACCCGTGCGCCGCCATGACGGCGGCACGACGATGATGCATGGATCGCGGTACGCCGCGGTCATGCTGACCTCACGGCATACCGGTGGTTTGCTCAGGCATTCGCGCCGTCGGTGAACACGTCGCGCTTGCCGCTGCGCGCACCGTCGGTGTACGGGTCGCGCTTGTCGGTACGAGCACCGTCGGTGTACGGGTCGAAGCTGCGGCCCGGTTCAGACGACACGCTGCCGCGGTCCAGGCCGGCGACGGTACGGAAACCATCCGTATAGGGGTCGGTCTTGCCGACGCGCGCGCCGTCGGTGTACGGGTCGATGCTGCGGGCGGGCTCGGACGACACGCCGGCGCGGTCCAGGCCGGCAGTCAGGCCGCCTTCGCTGAACACGTCGAACTTGCCGCTGCGGGCACCATCGGTGAACGGATCGGCCTTGCCGGTACGGGCACCATCGGTGAACGAGTCGAACTTGCCGGTACGGGCGCCATCGCTATACACGTCGCGGGTGCGGTATTCATAGCTGTACTTGTCGGCGGAAACGGTGGCGGCCTGGGCATGGCCGGCGGCAAAAGCTGCGGCGAAGGTGGCGGCGGTGAGCAGGGACTTGGCAAAAAGCTTGGTGTTCATGATGTTCTCCAATCGAAGCATGGGTCCGGGGGTCTGCTTTGGCCGCGGGGACCGGGATTTAGCTGGATCGTCACTTCCCCTTCGTTTTACCTACCACTAGGTAGACAGGCTGGGCAAAAAAAAAGTGACTTTCGTCGTCGTTGCATATCTGCTGCATTGGAAACCGGCTGGCGGGCCTTTTCGGCCTGACCTTGCTGCGGCGCCCATAAAACACATCTTATCTACCTGTAGGTAGATAGTCAAGGGTTTTTACCAGGTTGCGCTTAAGAATATTCAGAAAAAACCTAAGCGGTACAAGCAGCACTATTGGCAGGCGCGGGATCGCGATCGAGGGCACTCGTGCGTCACTGTGCGCAATAGGCCTCGCACGCACCGCCGAAGGTTGCCATCAGGGATTGCCGCGTTGCGGCATCGCGAGCAAACTCTCCATGGCCGTGCGCGGGCGTTCCCGCGCACGCTCCTGCCGCACTCGAATCCATTGCACCGCCTCCCGCGCGGTGCCACCGGGAGGCCGTACTCATGAGCGCAGACAATGCCATCGGGCGTTCCGAACATGCCGATCCGCAAGCCATGGCGCCGGCGGACCTGCCAGTCGAGCCAGAGGCCACCACGGCAGCGTTCTCCCCGATGGAGTCGCGCCGGCACCAGATGTTTCCCCTGCTGACTGCCGGCGAGATCGCCCGGCTCCAGCATTTCGGCACGGTGAAGCAATGGCTCCCCAACGAATTCCTGTTCCGCACGGGTGATCCCGCCCACGGCATGATGGTGCTGCTGCGGGGCCATGTACGGCTGTCCCAGCGCGACGCCCTGGATCGTTCGACGGTGGTGGGCGAACACGGACCGGGGCACTTCCTCGCCGAGGTCGGACAGCTATCCGGCAAGCCCTCCCTGGTCGACGGCATGGCGCTGGAGGACGTCGAGGCCATTGCGATCCCGCCCGACCGGCTGCGCGCACTGCTGGTCGCGGAGGCCGAACTGGGCGAGCGGATCATGCGCGCGCTGATCCTGCGCCGTGTCGGCCTGATCGAACGCGGCAAAGGCCCGACCCTGCTGGGCCGCGGCAGCGAGCCACGCCTGCTGCTGCTGCAGGCCTTCCTGCGGCGCAACGGTTATCCCCACACCGTGGTCGACGCGGACACCGATCCCGACGCCGGCGCGCTGCTTGAGTTCAGCGCGGCCGCCCCAGGCGATTTTCCGCTGGTCATCTGCCCCGGCGGCGCGGTGCTGCGCGCGCCCGACCCAGGCCAGCTTGCCACTTGCCTGGGCCTGTTGCCCGAGTTCGATCCCAACCATGTCTACGATGTGATCGTGGTGGGCGCCGGCCCTGCCGGGCTGGCAACGGCCGTCTATGCCGCGTCCGAAGGGCTCTCCGTCGCGGTGTTCGACGAGTGCTCGCCGGGTGGCCAGGCAGGCGCCAGTTCGCGCATCGAAAACTATCTCGGCTTTCCCACCGGCATCTCGGGACAAGCACTGGCCGGCCGCGCCTTTGTCCAGGCACAGAAATTCGGTGCTCACGTCGCGATCCCGCTGGAGGTGGCTGCACTGCATTGCGGCGAACACCCGCAACGCATTGAGTTGTGCGACGGCCGCAAGATCCCGACCCGCACCGTGGTCATAGCCAGCGGCGCGGCCTATCGCCATCCCGCCATCGCAGCGCTGGATCGTTATGAGGGGCGCGGCGTCTACTATTGGGCGTCTCCGGTGGAAGCCCGGCTATGCGGCGGCGACGAGGTCATGCTGGTCGGGGGCGGCAACTCAGCCGGACAGGCGGCGGTCTTCCTGGCCGCGCACGCAAAGCACGTGCACATGCTTATCCGTGGGGCGAGCCTGGAGGCCAGCATGTCGCGCTACCTGATCGAGCGCATCGCGGCCCAGCCCAATATCGAACTGCATACCGGCGCGGAAGTCGTGACACTGGCCGGAGAAGAGCGCCTGGCTACCGTCGGCTACCGCACGCGTGATAGCGACCGCATTACAGAAATACCGATCCGGCATCTGTTCCTGTTTATCGGCGCCGATCCCAATACGGCATGGCTGCGTACGTGCAATGTCCGCGTCGACGCAAAGGGATTCGTGCTGACCGGCTCGGACACACCGCATGAAGGCGAGGCGCCCGCCTCCGCGCTGGAGACCAGCGTACCCGGTGTTTATGCGATTGGCGACGTGCGCTCGGGCTCCACCAAGCGTGTTGCGGCGGCCGTTGGCGAAGGCGCCGCCGTGGTCGCGCAAATCCACGGCTACCTGGCGAAACTAAAGCAGCCGGAGCCGGGAACGCTCGCCATGTAGGGCGCGCCGGGCGCTGCATAGGCCGGGGAAATATCGGGTTTTCCTGAATGCCGGCCCTCCAGGGAATCGCCGGACAATGAATTTACTCCTGCCTCCGTGCGCCGGCAATCGACCGTGTGGACGGCGCGCGACAGAGCGTGAAATGCGCTTTTATTTACTATATTGGTTGCAATGGCAGGTGCTTCAATTCGAAGCCGCTGATCGGGGAGGTTGCCATGCGTTCGCTTGCAGACAGATTTAGTCCGCCCACACCGGAGAAAATAGCAGCAAGAGAATTGCAGCAAATGCGGCTTACCCTATTCCAGGCCGAACGCCGCCTGCTGGAAGCACAGATGCAGGTCGACTACTATCGCGACCTCGTCGCCTTCCTGGAAGACGTGAGCGCCTCCGGCGTCGAAAGCGTGGTGGACAAGCGGCGCACATCTGCCGCCGCCGAGCACGCACAGGCCCATCGCTCCGCGCCCGGACTCATCACGGTGCCCGCCGTACCTTCAGCAGCCTGACGTTTCACCGTTGCCGGCGCAGCCCGCGCCGGCATGGTGATGGCGCGTCCCTCGCCCGCGCGGGGACGCGGCTGCTGCCGTGTCGCGTCTGCCGGGACGCTGTCGCACGCAACCGGTGCACGTGGCGCTCGTCATGGCCCGTCGCGCATCGCCGTGGGCTGCGCGAGCGCTGTGCGATACTGGCCGCCTTGCGCGGTTCTCCCGCGTCATCCACACAGACCCGACGCCGCGCGCGGTGCCTCGCGACGTCCGTGCCCGCCCGGGACCCAACAGGAAACTGATATGAGCGAACTGCTGCCAGCCATTGAGATCGAAACCGCGCCATCACCGACATGGTCGGTTATATGGATGCACGGCCTCGGCGCCGACGGCAGCGACTTCGTCCCCGTGGTGCCCGAACTGGACCTGGCGCCCGTACCCGGCGTGCGTTTCGTGTTTCCCAACGCGCCGGCCATCCCGGTCACCTGCAACGGGGGCTACGTCATGCCGGCGTGGTATGACATCGAGTCCCTGGACGACGCGCGCCGCCAGGTGGACGAGGCTGGGATACGTGTCACCCGCGAGGCCATTCGCGCGCTGATCGCGCGCGAGAACCAGCGCGGCGTGCCCAGCCATCGCATCGTGCTGGCCGGCTTCTCGCAGGGCGGCGCCGTGGCCTATACCACCGGCCTCACGCATCCCGAGCGCCTGGGCGGCATCATCGCCCTTTCCACCTATATCCCCTCGCCCGCGCTGCTTGCTGCCGAGTTGAGCGAGGCCAACCGCGCCACGCCGATCTTCGCCGGGCATGGCGCCGACGACGACGTGGTACCCGTCAAGCTAGGCATGCTGGCGCGCGATACGCTGCAACAGCAGGGATGCACGGTGGAATGGCGCACCTATCGCATGTCGCACTCGGTCTGCATGGAAGAAATCCAGGCAATTGGCGCGTGGCTGACCGCGCGGTTCGCCGCGGACAAACCGTCCTGATCACGGGAAGGACAAGAAGGCGGAATGGTCCGGCACGGCCATTCCGGCATGCGAGGCGTCCGGCCATGGTAGGCTCGCGCCCTCCGCATTATTCGCAAGCCCTATGAAAACCTCACATCCCGACGCTTCCGCGGCCACCCCTGCCGCGCCGCTCAAGCTGGATTTCGATACGCGCAAGGCGCTGCTGTTCGCCCTTGCCGCCGAGCGTTTGTCAGCGTACTACGAACACCGCCAGTGGATGACCGATGCCCAGGGCTCCACCCTGGCAGGCCTCTGGCTGTCGCGCTCCAGGCTGCAACTGGCGCTGGCGGAGCGGCGCCTGCTGTCGCAACTGAGCGATCAGTTCGCACGGCAACTGGCCGGCACCCTGTCGCGCGAGGCCGGCCTGTACACCGCCCATGAAATGATGGAAGCGCTCGACCCCAACTACCAGTCCGCTTTTGCGCACGACCTGCTCGACGAGTGCGAGCGGCTGCTGCGCGAGAACGGCGTGACCGAGTGACAGGCCACGCGCCGTGCCTTCGCAGGCGCGGCGTGGCCGGCACGATTCAGCGGCTGGCCACGCTTGGCGCGCGGCCCTTGTCGAACTGTTCCCCGTCGAGCCGGCGGAACACCAGCGCCGACAGCAGCGTAATGATGCCCACGGTAAGGAACGCCAGCCGGTAAGCCGTGCCCGCCACGCCAAGCTGCGCGGTGAAAAGGCTCACCAGTCCGCCGCCGATGGTGACCCCGAGGCCGATCGCCAGCATCTGCACCATCGAGAACAGACTGTTGCCGCTGCCCGCGTCTTCCACGCTCAGGCCCTTCAGCGTCACGCTGTTCATGGCAGCAAACTGCATGGAGTTGGTGGCGCCGAACAACGCTAGCTGCGCGATGGCCAGACCAGTCGGCCAGCCCGGCGAAATCGCCGCGAACGATGCGATCGAGCCGCCCACCAGCAAGGTGTTGACCAGCAGGAAGGTGTCATAGCCAAAGCGCTTGACCAACGGCACGATCCAGCGCTTGGCGACCACTCCGGCCAGCGCGGCCGGCAACAGCATCAGCCCGGAATGCAGCGGTGAGTAATCCATCTGCAACTGCAGCAGCAATGGCATCAGGAACGGCACCGCGCCGGAACCGATGCGGCAAACCAGGTTGCCGGCCAGCCCGATGCTGAAGTTGGGTTCGCGGAACAACGCCAGCCGGAACAGCGGATCGCGCCGCCGCCGGGCATGTGGAATGTATAGCAGCGCGGACAGCAGGCTCAGCGCGAACAGGCCGCCGCTCCATGCCGCGTGACTGGCTTCGCGTGGCGTGTCGAGCGCCAGCGAAAACGCCACCATGCAAAGCGACAGCAAGCCGCAACCAATGAAATCGAACGGCGGCGCGCGTCCGATGGTGTTATCCGGCAAGTAGCGCAAGACGGCCAGCATCCCGATCGCGCCGACCGGCACATTGATCAGGAAGATCCAGTGCCACGCCACCGACTGCACGATCCAGCCGCCCAGCACCGGCCCGAAGATGGGCCCGACCTGCCCCGCCACCGACACGAAGGCAAGGGCCGCGATGTACTGCTCGCCGGAGACGCTGCGCAGCACCGCCAGCCGGCCGATCGGCAGCAGCATCGAGCCGCCGATGCCCTGGACCACGCGGGCGATCACAAGCTGGTCCAGGCTCTGCGCGCCGGCGCAAAACAGCGAGCCGAGCACAAAGGTCAGGATCGCCGCGAAGTAGACCCGGCGGGTGCCGAAGCGGTCCGCCAGCCAGCCAGAAGCCGGCGTCAGCATGGCCATGGTCAGGGTGTAGGCCACGACCACCGGCTTCATGTCCAGGGGAGTTTCGTCGAGGCTGCGCGCCATCGCGGGCAACGCGGTATTGACGATGGTGGTGTCGAGCGTTTGCATGAAAAAGCCCGCTGCGACGATCCACAGCATGGCCTTTTGGGAGGATTGGCTGTTCATCTTGTACATCTCGGCAAGGACCGGCGGAGAACCGGCGCGGCCATCGGGTGGGATCGCGGGGAGCAGATCCGGAAGAACCCAGGGCCACGAATGCTATCGATGTTAATGATTGCGCTACCAATCGGGAACCCCTCTGCCTATATTGACTGTGATCGGATATTCCGATGACAATGCCGCATGCTCAATCCCGTCTGGATCCGGACCTTCGCCACCGTTGCCGCCGCCCACAGTTTCACCGATGCGGGGCGCCAGCTCGGCCTGTCCCAGTCCAGCGTCAGCGACCATATCCGGCGCCTGGAACAGCACGTGGGACGGCGGCTGTTCGTGCGCGATACCCACACCCTGACCATGACCGCCGACGGCGAGGCGCTGCTGGCGCATGCGCGGCTGATCCTGGAAGCCATCGCGCGCGCGGAATCCCAGTTCAACGCGCCCCGCCTGCAGGGACGCGTGCGGCTGGGCACCTCGGACGACCTGGCGCTGGGGCCGCTGCCCAATGTGCTGGCCGCGTTTCGCAACTCGCATCCGGACGTGGAACTGGAAATCACCATCGGCATGACCGGCAAGCTCTACGAGCTGATGGATGCCGGCGCGCTGGACCTGATGATCGGCAAGCGCCGTGAAGGCGACAGGCGCGGCACCCCGCTGTTCCGCGGCAAGCTGGAGTGGCTCGCGCGGCCCGGCACCGTGGCGGACCTCAGGCAGCCTTTGCCGCTGATCCTGGTACCCGAACCCAGCGTCACGCGCGCCATCGTGCTCGATACGCTGGCCAAGGCCGGGATGCGCTGGCAGATCGTCTGCACCAGCAGCAGTCACTCGGGCTGCATCGCCGCCGCGCGCGGCGGGCTGGGCATTACCGTGAGGGCGCAATACCTTTCCGGGCGCGGCCTGTCGCCGCTGGTCAATAGTGAAAGCCTGCCGGCGCTGCCGGAGGTGGAGTTCATCTCGCTGCGCGCGGGCCGCCTGAGCCGGCCCGCCGAAACGCTACTGCAACTGCTGCAAAAGAGCGATCTGCGCGGGTCCTGGCTGGACGAATAGCCAGCACCCGCGTGCGATTCCCGCCGGGCTCACGCATGGGCGCCGTCCTGGTACGGGTCGAAGCTACGGGCCGGGGATGCCGATACGCCGCGCGTGTCCATGCCGGCCAGCTTCTGCGCGCCATCGGTGAACGGGTCGATGTTGCGAGCCGGATCGGACGAAACGCCAATGCGGTCCAGGCCGGCAATGCGGGCGCCGTCGGTGAACGGATCAACCATGCGGGTGCGGGCGCCATCGGTGTACGGGTCGATGCTGCGAGCCGGATCGGACGAGACGCCAGCGCGGTCCAGGCCGGCAATGCGGGCGCAGTCGGTGAACGGATCAACCATGCGGGTGCGGGCGCCATCGGTGAAGCTATCGAACCTGCCGCCACGGGCGCCATCGGTGAATGCGCTCACGGGTGCCGTGCGTGCGCCGTCGCTGAATACGTCGCGCGCGCCGCTGTGCATCGACTGGGCATAGGGCGCGCTGCCAGCGCGATCGGCATCCGCGCTGGCGGCGTGGGCGCTGCCCAGGGCGAACACGGCACCGGCAATGGCGGCGGCGGCAAACAGCGACTTGGCGAGGTTCGGGTACATGGCAATCTCCAACTGGGTGAATGAGCCCATTCGTCGCCGGCAACCGATGGAACTTACAGGTTTTTTCAGATTATTTGCCGAAGCCCGTTCGCCTCGATCCGCGTGCGGTGCCCTGCACGTGGACACGCCTCGCAGCCCGACGCGGCGCCCTGCCCCGCCCGCACCTGACTGGCCTAAGCCTTATTCCAGCCATCTTCCAGTCAAAAGGATGAGCCCGGCCAAAAGCTTATCCCCCCCAATACCGTGACGATCTCCAACCTCCGGCCAGTGTCGGCAAGCGTACGCATGACGCTAAATACAGTAACGGGTCAGGCGCCGCTGCGTGGCAAACCGAACAGAACAAGACAGAACGGCTGACGCCGTGGCCGGGACTTTTCGACTAGGGGAGATTGGGATGACCGACACAGAACTGGACCTGTCCGGCAATCATTTGCTGGGCGCACTGCCGCAGCGCGAGCGCCGCCTGCTCATTTCGCGGCTCGATAGCGTCAACCTGCGCACAGGGCAACTGTTGAGCGACTCCGGGCAACGCATCCGGCATCTCTACTTCCCGAGCACCGCGGTGATCTCGATGATGTCGCTGCAGGAAAGCGGCGCTACCGTCGAACTGGCCTCGGTGGGCCGCGAAGGGATGGTTGGTCTGCCCGCGCTGACCGGCGGCGAGACCATGCCCAACCGCATCGAGGTACGCAGTAGCGGATGCGGCTTCCGCGTGGCCGCCGGCGACCTGCGCGCCATCTACCCCGAGCTGCCCACGCTGCAGCGCATGGCCCTGCTCTATATGCAGGCGCTGCTCACGCAGGTTTCGCAAACGGCGGTCTGCATCCGCCATCATTCGCTGACCACCCAGTTGTGCCGCTGGCTGCTGCTGGCGCTGGACCGTTCGCCCTGCAACGAGCTGGATGTCACCCAGCAGACCATCGCCGACATGCTCGGCGTGCGCCGCGAGGGTGTCACCGAAGCCGTGGGCAAGCTGGCGGAGCTGCGCATGATCAGCCACAGCCGTGGCCATATCACCGTCATCGACCGCGCCGGGCTGGAAGGCTTCTCCGGCGAGTCCTACCGCATCGTGCGCAACGAATTCGACCGCCTGCTCAGCCCTGCCGCGAGCTAGCCGGCGGTGGCATGTGCCAGCGCCTGGTAAGCGGTGGCAAGGTGGTAGGGCGTGGTCGAAGGCATTTCGGCCCGCTCCACCTTGCCTTGCGCCGACAGGCATTCGTACCAGCCGCCCGCGTGGAGAAAACGCGCCGGGAACGATTGCAGCCATGCCTGCAGGTGTGCGAGCGCAACACGATCGCCGCGCACCACCAGCGCCCGCCCGAATTCGGTCTGCGCCCAGATCCGCTGGAGCGGGTCGCGCACAGAGCCGTCCAGATTCAGCGCCGCTGCCACGCCCATGGTGCCGGTATCGACACCGTGCCCCAGGGCGAAGTCGAAGGCCCGCGTCAGCGCCTGGCTGAGCGGCGAGCCGTCGAACAGGGACGGCGCCGAAGCGAGCAGCGAAAACCACTCGAACTGGTGTCCGGGCTCGATCCGGTTGCCGGCGTTGTCCGTCGTCAACGGCAACTCGGTGATGCAACCGCTGGCCGGATCGACAAAGCTGGCCAGCATGGCTGCGGCAATGGCCGCCAGCCGGTCCGCGTAAAGATTGTCCCCCGTGACCTCGTGAGCCGCCAGGTAAGCCTCGGTCAGGTGCATGATCGGGTTTTGCAGCGGCGTGCCCCCAATGGGGCTGAAGTCTTGCGCGAGCCCGGCGTGGTAGAGGCCGTCCGCCATGCGGAAACGCTGTTCGATCAGCCGCGCCGTGCCGTCCAGCAAGGCGCGCGCCTCGGGGCTGCCAGTCCGCTTGAAATACGCTGCGCAAGCGAAGACCACGAAGGCGTGGGTGTACAAGTCCTTGGTGCTATCGAGCGGCTGGCCGTGCGCATCGATGCTGTAGACGAAGCCGCCGTACCCGCCATCGGCGAAGCGGCCGCGCAGCGACGCGAACAGCCGCGCGGCGTGGGCGGCCGCGTCGGCGCCCTCGCACCGGGAAAACACGTAAATCTGGCGCGCGCATGCCATGGCGCGATAGCGCGCCACCGGCAGCGGCCGGCGATCGGTGGCCGACAGCGCCTCATAGGGCAGTTGCATGGCGGTATTCCAGCCCGGACCGTTCCATAGGGGCAGGATGGCGGCATCGTAGTGCGCGAGCAGCGTGGCAACGGACGCGGCAATGGAAGCAGCGCCGGTTGGGGCGAGGGTTGGCGTAACGTTCATGCGGGAAGGAATTCGGTAAGGGGCGCGCCATCGCGCGTACCCGGCTAAGTATTCATGACCCAGACCCGGGGGGCCGGGAACGGCAACCAAGGCGTCCCGGAGACTGGCATCCGTGCAATATACCTCAGCACGGCAACCGGTCTTCCCGACCAGCCGGCGCCGGGGATGGCGCCTGGATGCGCCGGATCATGCACAAGGGCAGGCGCGCGCCTTCCGATCCGCATTCCGGCGGCCTGCCGCAACCCGGAGTGGCGGCCTCGCCCCACCTGGCGTTTCATGCCAATGGCAAGCTTGAACCCGCCGGCAGATCGCCTAACCTTACCGCGTGGACCCTTGCTTCGAGAACCGCGACGAGCGGCTATCGCGCCGCATTCCGCGCCCGCCGCGGCGCCTGGACCACATTCCTGGTTTGTGCAGATATCACGGCCGGAGGGATTCCCGCCTTCCGTCCTCCCCGCACTTTCTGGCCATCCGGCGCCTGCCGGAGGTTACGCCCATGCTCCATGGGAGAGCACGATGGAAAAGCCAGTCGTAAGCCCCTTGCGTTTTGTCGAGATGCTGAACGCCAGGCTGCCCGCCCATCCCCTGTATCAGGAGGGGATGCGCGTGTACGCCATTCCCAATCATTCAGAGCACCCTCACAGCCTGGTCTGCGTCGGTCCGCGCGGCGTCAAAGGCGTATGCGCAACGGTGGAACTGATCGTGCGCGGCGAGTGCGAGATCTTCCCCGACATACCGGGCGACTGGCACGCAGCCCCCCGCGCCACCGCGCGCGCCTCCAGCCGCTAGGGCGCCACCGTCCGGCCACGCGCGGACCCGTTCCAGCCTCCGATAAGGCCGGAGCGGCAATGTCACGCGGCTGCGCGCCCTTCCTCGGCAGAGGCTGGAATCCGGACGACGCCGGCGCTGTCGGAACTCGTGACGCCTGCCGGATACCGTGCGGCAAACACCAGGCGGCCCGCTGACCACGTATGCGTCACCAGCGGCTGGCCCGCCACCTTTGCCACCGCCACCAGGTCGGCACGCAACCCGGCCGCGATGCGGCCGCGGTCGGTCAGCCCGCAGGCCGCCGCCGGGTTGGCGCTGACCAGCGCGGCAGCCCGCGGCAAGCTCAGGTCCGCCTGCCGCTCGGCGGCGAAGGCCGCCGCGATCAGCGTGGATGGCTGGTAGTCCGAACACAGGCAATCCGCCACGCCAGCGCGGATGGCGTCGATGGCGCGCATCGAACCGCTCTGGCTCTGGCCGCGCAGCACATTGGGCGCGCCGAGGATGGTCGGCAGCCCTTGCGCCTTGGCCGCCTGCGCGGTCTCCAGGTTGATCGGGAACTCGCTCATGCGCACGCCCAGCGCCTGCATGGCGGCAATGCGCTCGACCGAATCGTCGTCGTGGCTGGCGGCGGGAATGCCCATCCGCGCGGCCAGCGCCAGCAGGCGTTCCACGCGCTCCAGCGCGCCATGCTTCTCCACCAGTTTCTTGTCGGCGGCGGCGCGCGCTTCTTCGCGGCTCATGGCATGGTTGCCCATCATGTAGGCCAGGTACGCTTCGAGCGTCTTGAACTGGCCCTGGCCGGGCGAGTGGTCCATCACGGAGACCAGGTCCACCACGCCGGCCTCCATCAGTTGCGCCAGCACGGGCAGCGCGCTGGCATCGGTGACTTCGTAGCGGCAATGGACACGGTTGTCCACCAGGCTGTGATCGCGGAAAGCCGTGACGGCGCGCACCAGGGCGCTGGCGGTGTCGTAGTTGCGCACGCCGAACGTATGGCTGGCGAACGACACCGCATGATAAGGCGTGGTGATGCCGGCAGCGGCGTTGCGGCGGTCGACCTGCGCCACGGCAAAATCGAGCGGGAACATCACGCGCGAGCGCGGTTCGGCTTCTTTCTCGATCGCATCGCAATGCAGGTCGATCAGGCCGGGCATCAGGGTCTGGCCGCGCAGGTCGATCACCTGGGTGGCGCGCGGTACGGCGGCGGCATCCGGCTCGATGGCCGCAATCAGTCCATTCTCGATCAGCAATGCGCTGTCGGAGAGCACGCCGTCGGGCAGGACGATCCGCGCATGGGTCAGGTAGGCAGGAAGCATGGTCGGTTCCGGGAACGATTGGGAACGGATAAAAGGCAACAACGAATCGGCTCAGCCAGCCACGGCGGCAAGCTTGCCGGCGGGCGCGGCCTCGGTGACGGCGGGCGGATGCAAGGGCAGCAACCGGGTGGCCACGGCATCGCGCACCGCTTCGTCGTGGAAGATGCCGACCAGGCAACGGCCCTCGGCCAGCGCCTCGCGAATCAGCGCCACCACCACGGCGCGGTTGTCGGCATCGAGCGAGGCGGTCGGCTCGTCGAGCAGCAGCACCGGATGACCGCCGATCAACCCGCGCGCGATGTTCACGCGCTGCTGCTCGCCGCCCGAGAAGGTCGCGGGCGGGAGGCTCCACAGACGGTCCGGCACCTGCAGCCGCGCCAGCAGCGTCGCCGCGCGCTCGCGCGCTTCATCGGCGCCGGCGCCGCGCTGCTGCAGCGGCTCGGCCACCACGTCGAGCGTGCTCACGCGCGGGATCACGTGGAGGAACTGGCTGACATAGCCGATCACCTCGCGGCGCAGTTGCAGGATGCGCTGCTCAGGCGCGCGGGTCAGTTCCACCCAGTCGTTGCCGTCGCGGATGCGGATGCTGCCTTCGGTGGCCAGGTAGTTGCCGTACAGGCAGCGCAGCAGCGTGCTCTTGCCCGCGCCCGAACTGCCGGCCAGCACCAGGCACTCGCCGGCGGCGGCGTCGAAGTCGATGGCCTGCAGTACGGGCAGACGCGTGCCGCCCTGGTTATGCAGCACGAAGGTCTTGCCGAGGCCGCGCACCTGGATGCGGCTGGCGCCGGCGGCATCGACGGTATTGGCATAGCCTTGAAGGCTGTCGGAGTCTTGCGTCATGGTCAGCTCTGCAGGATGGAAGACACCAGCAATTGGGTGTACGGATGGTGCGGGTCGTCGAGGATCTGGTCGGTCAGGCCGCTTTCCACCACGCGCCCGCCTTGCATCACCAGCGTGCGGTGCGCTAGCAGGCGCGCCACGGCCAGGTCGTGGGTCACGATGATGGCGGCGAGGCCAAGGTCCGCCACCAGCCGGCGCAGCAGGTCGAGCAGGCGGGCCTGCACGGAGACATCGAGCGAGGCGGTGGGCTCGTCCATGAACACCAGGCGCGGATGCGTCACCAGGTTGCGGGCGATCTGCAGGCGCTGCTGCATGCCGCCCGAGAAGCTCGCCGGCGCATCGTCCAGGCGCCCCAGGTCAAGCTCCATCTTCTCCATCCACGTGCCGGCGACCTCGCGCAGTTCGCCGTAGTGGCGTCCGCCCACCGCCATCAGGCGCTCGGCGATATTGGCGCCGGCGCTCACGCGCATGCGCAGGCCATCGCGCGCGTTCTGCCGCACGAAGCCCCAGTCGGTGCGCGCCAGCAGGCGCAGACGGGCATCGGACAGCGTAGCGAGGTCAACCAGCCCTTGCTCGCGGGTGTCGTAGCGCACGCTGCCGGACTCCGGCGCGGCCTGCCAGGAAACCGCTTGCAGCAAGGTGCTCTTGCCGGAGCCGGATTCGCCCACCACGCACAGCACTTCGCCGGGAAAGAGATCGAAGCTGACATCGTGGCAGCCGTGCACGCCGTCCCAGGTGCGGGTCAGGCCGCGCACGGACAACAGCGGCTGGTGTGGATCGGTGCGGCTCATGCGGCCTCCTTGCTGGCGTTGGCGCCGGTTTCACCTGATTCCTGGCGCGTGGCGCAGTACTCGGTATCGGAGCAGACGAACATGCGGCCGCCCGCGTCGTCGGTGATGATTTCGTCGAGATAGCTGTCGGTGGCGCCGCACAGTTCGCAGCAGCCCGACCACGTTTCGACCGCGAAGGGATGGTCGTCGAAATCCAGGCTCTTGACGCTGGTATAGGGTGGCACCGCATAGACCCGCTTCTCGCGCCCCGCGCCGAACAGCATCAGCGCCGGGCTGCGGTCCAGCTTAGGGTTGTCGAACTTGGGGATGGGTGACGGCCGCATCATGTAGCGCTGGTTGACCATCACGGGGTAGTCGTAAGTGGTGGCGATGCGTCCATGGCGCGCGATGTCCTCGTACAGCTTGACATGCATGGCGCCGTATTCCGCCAGCGCATGCATGGTGCGGGTCTCGGTCTCGCTCGGTTCCAGCCACCGCAGCGGCTCCGGGATCGGTACCTGGAACACCATGATCTGGCCCTGGGCCAGCGGCGTCTCAGGAATCCGGTGGCGGGTCTGCACGATGGTGGCTTGCGCGGTGCGTTCGGTGGTCTGCACGCCGGTGACGCGGCCGAAGAAGCGGCGGATATTGATGGCGTTGGTGGTGTCGTCCGAGCCCTGGTCGATCACCTTGAGCACGTCGTCGCTGCCGATGATGGAGGCGGTGACCTGGATGCCGCCGGTGCCCCAGCCGTAGGGCAGCGGCATCTCGCGGCTGCCGAAGGGCACCTGGTAACCGGGGATCGCCACCGCCTTGAGCAGCGCGCGGCGCAGCATGCGCTTGGTGGACTCGTCGAGATAGCCGAAGTTGTAGTGTTCGTCGCGCACGACGGCGCTGGCATTGGTGTCGTTCATGATGCGATGGCCTCCTGCGACGGGGCTTGAGCGATGGCGGCGGTGTCGTTTTCCGGCGGCGCCGGCGCCGGGACGCCCTGCCCTCGCTCGGCGCGCAGCCGGCGCAGCAGTTCGAGATTGGTCTGGAAATCCACGTAGTGCGGCAGCTTCAGATGCTGCACGAAGCCTGAGGCTTCCACGTTGTCGCTGTGGTAGAGCATGAACTCCACGTCATTGGCGGGCGCGTCGGCGGCTTCGCCCAGTTCGGCGGCGCGCATCGCGCGGTCGGCCAGCGCCATCGACATCGCCTTGCGCTCTCCGTAGCCGAATACCAGGCCATAGCCGCGCGTAAAGCTCGGCCCCTCCTGCGCGTTGCCGGCAAACTGGCTCACCATCTGGCATTCGGTGACCTCGATCTCGCCGATGGTCACGGCAAATCCCAGCTCTTCCACGAACAGTTCGACCTCGACCGCGCCATAGCGGATCTCCGCCGCGAACGGGTGCGAGTTGCCGTAGCCGCGCTGGGTCGAGTAGCCCATCGACAACAAGAATCCTTCATCGGCGCGCGCCAGGTTCTGCAAGCGCGCCGGACGGGCAGCGGGCAGCTCCAGCGGTTCGCGCGTCAGGTCGGGCGGCGCGGGATCGTGCGGGGGCACCGTCTCCGGCTCGATCAGCGATTCCTGGCGCAACAGGTCGGTCACGCGGGGCATGCGCGCGTCCAGCGTGGACGCCGCCGGCGGCAGCGGTGCATTCTCGCGCTCGGCCTCCAGCGTGAAATCCAGCAAGCGCTGGGTGTAATCGTAGGTCGGCCCCAGCACCTGCCCGCCCGGCACATCCTTGAAGGTGGACGAGATGCGGCGCTGCAAGCGCATGGCACCGGTATCGAGCGCCACCGAATAGCCGAAGCGCGGCAAGGTGGTGCGATAGGCGCGCAGCAGGAACACGGCTTCGATCAGGTCGCCCGCGGCCTGCTTGATGGCCAGCGCGGCCAGGTGCGGATCGTACAGCGAGCCCTCGGCCATCACGCGCGACACGGCCAGCGGCATCTGCTCGCGCACCTGCGCCAGCGTCAGCTCCGGCACCGCGCGGTCGCCGCGGCGGTAGTCGTCCAGCATGCGATACGAGTTGAGGATGGCGCGTTCGCCTCCTTTGACGGCAACGTACATATCAAGCCTCCGCTTGGGTGGTGCGCGGCAGCGCGCACAGGCGGCTGGCACTGGTCAGGAGCACATCCACGCCGAGCGGGAAGCGCGCATGGTTGGCTTGCCACTGGGTCCAGAAACCGGCCGGCAAGCCTTGCACGGCCAGCGTCGCCTGGCGCTCGATGCCCGGGCCGCGCAGCGTGACGGCAGGGCCATCGCACAGCGACTCCACTTCGAGCAACAGCGTGGCGGAGCGGTCGGGATAAGCCGGATCGCCCTGGGCGCACGCCGCGAGATCCGGCACGGCATGGCCGGCCGGCACCGCCACGAAGGTGGCCTGCCCCACTTCGGCCACCAGCGGGCAGCCGCAATGGAAACGCAGGAAGGCGCGCACGCCCTCGGGCGTTTGCGGCGGCAGCCATACGGGCGTATCGCTATCGGCCAGCGCCAGCAGCAGCGCGCTCAGCGCAGGCGACAGGCCCGGCGGCACGCCACACGGCTCGGCCAGCTCGCCGATGGTGCCGGGGTGTGACATGGCGTCCAGCGCGGCGCGGAAGGTGCGCTGCGCCGACTGCACCGCATCGTCGAAGCCGGGCAACAGCATCGGCACCTGGCGGCCCGCAGGCGCGTTGTCATATCCAGCCGCCTGGGCGGCAATCGGTTGGGCTGGCATCTCAATCCTCTCCACGCACCATGGTAAAAAATTCAACTTTTGTCTGTGCTGCCACCGCGGCCTCGTGTTCGCCACGCGCCGCGCGTTCCATGGCCAGCGGCGCGACCACTTCGGCCTGCACGCGCGCATGCCAGCCTGGTAGTTGCAACAGCGCATCCAGCACGGCGATCTGCTCCGCCTGGCGGTGTGTACGGCCCTGCACGTAGCCCACGCCCACCACGCCAGGCTCCAGCGTTACCGCGCAGCGCGTTACGCTGACTTCGCCCAGGTTGAACTGCGCACCGGTGCCGCCGGCGCGCCCTCGCACCATCGCCATGCCGCTTTCCGGCTTGCGCAGCAGGCGATAGGCCGGCAGCGCGCCGAGGCGGCCAACGGCCTGCTCCAGGGCTTCCGGGTCTGCCAGCGCCAGCACGCGCAGCCATGCGGCGCGGGCCGCCTGGCCGGCCTGTTCCCGGGCCGCCGCCGCTGGCTGCGTGCCGGATCCGGTATCGGTTCGATCCATTTCACATCCCCTATACGTCTATACGTTTAGATGTAGAATATCATCCATGGCCGAACTACAACATAGCCAGATGAAGCTTTGATGACGCCTGGCGACGTTGTTTTGTTCTACGCACCGCACTGCGTGGTTGAGGCACAATCGCATTCCATTGAAGCACGCCAATGATTAACGCAGGATGACGAAAAGGCAGGACAGGATGGTGGAACAGGAAGTCGAACGCGGTTCGGGAGTTGCGGTATGGCGCCAGATCGGCGAAGCCCTGGCGCTCGACATCCGCAACAAGCTCTACATGCCCGGCGAGCGGCTGCCGCCCGAGCCGGAGCTGGCCAGCCGGTTCGCCGTCAATCGCCACACCATCCGCCGCGCCATGGGCGAACTGGAGCAGAATGGCCTGGTGCGCATCGAGCAAGGCAGGGGCACGTTCGTGCAGGAGCACGCGATCGACTACGCCATCGGGCGCCGTACCCGTTTCTCGCAGAACCTGGCCAGCCAGGGCATGCGCGGGCACATCGAAGTGCTCGAATCGCAAACGCTGCGCGCGCCCGACATCGCCAAGCACCTGGGGCTGGGACGCAGCGCCCCCATCCTGCGCGTGCAGATGCTGGGCAAGGCCGAAGCCCGCACCATCGACGTCGCCGATCATTACTTCGATGCCGCCCGCTTTCCCGACATGGATGAACAGTTGCGCGCGCGCCAGTCCATCTCCAAGGCGTTCGCCCATTACGGCATCACCGATTACACGCGCAAATGGTCGCGCATCACCGCCGCCATGCCGACCGCGCCGGTGGCCCGCCAGCTCAACCAGCCCAAGACCCGGCCGATCCTGCAGGTGGAAGCGCTCAATGTCGACCCGGAAGGCGCGCCGCTGCAATACAGCGTGGTGCGTTTCGCCGGCGACTGGGTGCAACTGACCGTGACCGACCAGGACTAGGCGGCGCCGGCCATGATCTTCGCGCCACCGGGATGGACCGAACATGGGCCGGACATCGGCCGGCCCGCAATTTGCTTACTTCCGGTATGGCGTGCAGCACGGGTTGCAATCGCATACCGGGACACGATAGCTTCGCCGCGGCTTGCGCAGGCGGCGATGCACCGACACAATCTGCCAATGCACGAATCGCATCGCAATTGGTCTAGACATCCGCTTGTCATCTGCCCGCGCTAAGGTCGCCAGCATGGATACCAATCACGCATATCACCCCACCCTCGCCGGCCTGCGCGGCCGGCGCGTCCTGACCGCCAACGGCATCGCCCCGGCCGCCTTCGCCTTCCGCGATGGTTGCCTGGCGGGGCCCGCCAGTACGCCGGGAGGCGCCCTCGATGCGGGCGACCTGCTGGTGCTGCCCGGCATCGTGGATATCCACGGAGACGCCTTCGAGCGCGCGGTGATGCCGCGGCCCGGCGTTAGCTTCCCGTACACCAGCGCGCTGTTCGACGTGGATCGCCAGTTGCTCGCGCATGGCATCACCACCGAACTGCATGGCGTGACGCTGTCGTGGGAAGGCGGCTTGCGCGGCGAGGCGTACGCGCAACGCATGTTCGACGGCCTGGAACGCATGCGCGGCACGCTGGGCGCGCAGCACCACGTGCACCTGCGCTTCGAGGCGCACCACCTGGCCGGGCTGGAGACGGCCCTGGACTGGATCGATTCAGGCAAGGTGCGCTTCGTCGCCATCAACGATCACCTGCCGCTGATGGCGACCCGCATGCACGACGCCCGCAAGCTGGCGCAGTACGCGGACCGCGCGGAATGCGACCCGGCCACCTTCCGCCAACGGCTGGAACAGGCCGCCGCGCAGGCCGGCGCCGTGCCCGCCGGCGTGGCCCGGCTGATTGCCGCCGCCCGCGCCGCCGGCCTGCAGGTGGCATCGCACGACGACGGCGATGCCGCCACGCGCCAGGGCTATCACCAGCAAGGCTGCACGGTGGCGGAATTCCCGCTCACCGTCGACGTGGCCCGCGCCGCCCGTGCCCTGCGCAACCACACTGTATTCGGCGCGCCCAACGTGATCCGCGGCGGCAGCCACACCGGCGCCCCGGACGCCACCGAGATGATCGCCGCCGGGCTGTGCGACGTACTGGCCTCCGACTACTACTACCCGGCGCCGCTGCAAGCGGCGTTCCGGCTGGCGCAGCTCGGCGTGCTGCCGCTGCCGGCCGCCTGGGACCTGGTCTCGCGCAACCCCGCGCGCGCCGCCGGCATGAACGACCGCGGCACGCTGGGCCCCGGCCTGCGCGCCGACGCCATCATCGTCGACGACCGCGATCCCGCCCTGCCGCAAGTCTGCGCCGCCATCGTCGGCGGCGTATTGCGGCACGCCACCCGCGCCATCCCGCTGGTGTTGTCCGGCGACGAACGGCGCGCCGCCTGACCGTTTCCCATGATGCCAAGCACCGCACCAAACCCAATGTCCCGGGCCTATCGCTACGCCATCTACCTCAATCCCGCCGCGCCGTTCCGGCAGGTGGGCGCGCAGTGGCTGGGCCGCTGCGCCGACACGGGCGCAGCCATCGCACGCCCCGCGCGGGAGGATGCCCGCATTGCCTGCTGGACCGAAGCACCCGCCCACTATGGCCTGCATGCCACGCTCAAGGCACCGTTCCGCCTTGCGGACAGCCAGACGCCAGCCGCGCTCGACGCCGCCATGCGCGCCTTCGCCCTGGACCGGCAGCCCTTCGCCGTTCCGCTCGCCTTGCAGAACCTGCGCGGCTTCCTGGCCTGGTGCCTGGGCGGCGACGCAAGCGCCAATGCGCGCATGCACGCCCTGGCGGACGCCGCTGTACGGGAACTGGACGACTTCCGCGCGCCGCCCACCAGCGCCGAACTTGCCCGCCGCAATCCCGCGCAACTCAGCGCGGCGTCCCGGCGCATGCTCGACGCCTGGGGCTACCCCTACGCATTCGAGACTTTCATATTCCACATCACGCTGACCGGCATGCTGGACGAAGCCGAACAAGCCGAAGCCATCGCCATGCTGCAAGCCGCCAGCGGCACGCTCCTGCACGCGCCGATGCCCGTACGCGATGTCAGCCTGTTCGTGCAGCCGGAACCGGATGCGCCCTTCATGGCGGCCCGCCACTACGGCTTCGATGGCAGCATCACCGACGCCGCCGGCGCGGCCCTGCTGGAAACCGCGGCATGAATACCCAGGCAACAGGCACCGCCGTCCGGGCCGACCTGGCCGCGGCACCGGCCCAGGCTGCCAGCGGCAGCCGACTGATCTACCTGATGGGCCCTTCCGGCAGCGGCAAAGACTCCTTGCTGCGCGTCTTGCGCGACAAGCTGCAGGACGATGGGCGCGTACGGATAGCGCAGCGCTACATCACCCGCGCCAGCAGCGCCGACGAAGCCAGCATCGCGATCACCCAGGCCGAGTTCGAGCGGTGCGCCGCGCAACACGGCTTTGCGCTGCACTGGCGCAGCCACGGCCTGTGCTACGGCATTGGTATCGAACTCGACGCCTGGCTGGCGCAAGGCCTGTGCGTGGTCGTCAACGGCTCACGCGAACACCTCGCCGCCGCCCACGCCCGCTACCCCGCCCTGCACGCGGTACAGATCAGCGTGCGCCTGCAGGTACTGGGAGAGCGCCTGCGCCTGCGCGGCCGCGAGGACGAGCAAGCCATCGTCCGGCGCCTGCAGCGTGCCGGCGAACCGTTCGCCGTGCCGGCTGGCTGCCGGCTGACGGTGATCGACAACAGCGGCGCGCTGGAGACCGCGGCGCAGGCGTTGCTGCGGCTGACGCGCGAGGGTGGACACGGGGGCAAGACCGGGCTGACGGTGGCCGGGCGATCCTGATCCCGGACGTCGCCGCCGCGCGGCAAGCCGCCCGGCTATGCCGACGCCGGCAACCCGATGCTAAAACTGATGCCGTGCTCGGTGAATCCCAGCCGCCGATAGAACTGATGGGCCTGCAGGCGCCTGGCGCTGGACGAAAGCGCCAGCTTGGCGGCGCCCGCCTCCTCCGCCAGCCGCATGGCCGCGCGCATCATGGCCGAACCCACGCCGGTGCCGCGCGCGGTGCGGGCCACCACCACGCTTTCCACGATAGCCTCGCTGCGCCCGTCATGTGCCAGCACCGGGAAGATCAGCAGGCAGAACGTGCCAAGCGGTTCGCCGGAAGCCGCCAGCATCAGGTAGCAGCGATAGTCAGGCATTGCCTTCAGTTGCGCGAACAACGCGCGCATGCGGGGCAGTGGCAGCGGTGCCTCGCCATCCATCTCGGACAGCAAGGCGGCCACCTGCACGAGTTCGGTATCGGTGCCGGTGACTTCGCGCAGGGCCAGGCCGCCGGCTTCCCGGCTTTCTTCTTGGGCGTTCATGGGTCGGTAGTTCAGGAAATGCGCCGGATGCAGCGCGACACCATCGGCAGGTAGTACTCCAGCGGCGGCGTCGCAAGGCCCACGACCTTGGCAAGATCGTCGTAGCGGCGCAGGCGCACCGCGTCCGGGCCATGCGGATGCGCGACGAAGGCTTCGGCTTGCGCCGCATCGTAGGGGCCGCCCTGCAAGGCGAGGCTGTGCAGCGAGGCTGGCGACAACGTTGCCTGGTAGCCCGGATCGATGGCGCACAGGTAGCGTTTGGCCGCCACGTGCAGGCGCACCGGCTCGGTCACGGCGGGCCCGAAGCCGACCCCCAGCAGATCGGCACCCACCTCCTGGTGCCGCATGTCGGTGGTGCCGTCCTCGGACATCACGAGATGGCCAAGATCGTGCAGCAGGCTGGCCACGATCAGCGATTCGGGATCGCCGGCCTGCTCGGCAAGTTGCGCGCATTGCAGCGCGTGCTCGGTCTGCGTGATGGCCTCACCGCCGTAGAAGGCGGTGCCGTGGCCAGAGAAGAGTATTTCGATGCGGCGCAGGATCGTCATGAAGATTCAGGGATGGTGGCGTGCTTGAGTGGATGGCATACGAGGCAGGCTGATGCCCGCGTCACACAAGCGCCTTGCGGATGCGCGCCGACAGCAAATCGATGACCGTGACAAAGCCGACGATGATGATGATCACCGCGCAGGTCTCGGCATACTGGAAACTGCGGATGATCTCCCACAGCACGGTACCGATGCCGCCCGCGCCGACGATGCCCAGCACCGTGGCCGAACGCACGTTGGATTCAAAGCGGTACAGCGCGTACGAGATCCACAGCGGCAGCACCTGGGGAATCACGCCATAGACGATCTCCTCGATCGCGCTCGCGCCGGTGGCGCGCACGCCTTCGACCGGGCGCGGATCGATCGCCTCCACCGCTTCCGAAAAGAGCTTGGCAAGCACGCCGGTGGTGTGCACCCAGAGAGCCAGCACGCCGGCGAACGGCCCCAGCCCCACCGCCACGATAAACAGCATGGCGAACACCATCTCGTTGATGGCGCGGCAGGCATCCATCACGCGCCGCATCGGCTGGTAGACCCAGGCGGGCACGATGTTCGAAGAACACGCCAGGCCCAGCGGCACGGCAAACACAATGGACAGGAAGGTGCCCCAGATCGCGATCTGGACGGTCACCAGCATCTCGTCCAGGTAAATGCGCCAGTCGCGGAAGCTGGGCGGAAAGAAGTCGGCGGCGAATTTCGCCATATTGCCGGAATCCTTCCACAGGTCGAACGGGCGCATGTCGGCGCCTTGCCACGACATGGCCAGCAAGGCGAGCACCACCGCCCAGACGAACAGGACTGGCAGGCTGGCCCGCGGCGGGCGGCCGGCGCGAGACGGAGTGGCTGGAGGCATGGCGGTGTTGACGGAAGGCAGCATGGGGGAAGCAAAGACGACGGTGGGTACAGCGGCAAATACGATGAAGCGGCAGTAGCAGGCAGCAAGGGCAGCACGCAGCAGCAGCGGATACGTGGCGGCCCGCCCCAGGCATCGGGACGGGCCGCGCGATCGCGCCCGGCGGACTGCTTTGCGCTTACTGCGCGCTGGCGGCGATCTTGTCGAGTTCAGCCAGCTTGCTGCTCAGGTCGGCAAGGCGTTTTTCCTTGTCGGCGGCGGCCAGCGTGGTATCGGTCTCGATCTTGGTCTTTTCGCGGGCGAGCTCGATCTGGCGGATCGGCACCAGTTGCGCGTCGTTGGAAGCGCGGAAGCCCTGATACGTCAGCCTGGCCAGGTTTTCCTTCTCGCGCGCGGCGTCGGCGCCCTTGCCGTAGTTGACGAAGAAGGTCTTGACCTTGGCCTTGACGTCGGCCGGCAGGTCCTTGCGGTAGACCAGCGGGTCCGCCGGGATCAGCGGCGACTTCCACAGCACGCGCACCTGGTCATAGGCGTTCTTGCCGGTATTGATGCGGTAGCGCTCCATGTTCTCCGTGTTGTTCACCGCCACGTCGACCTGCTTGTTCAGCACCGACAGCAGGTTGGTCTCGTGATTGCTCACGCGCACCGTCTTGAAGAACGTCTTCGGCTCGATCTTGTGGGCAGCCCACAGGTAGTGGCCGGGCACGGCGGTGCCGGAGGTGGAGTTCGGATCCCCCGCGCCATAGCTCAGCGACTTGCCTTGCTTGAGCACATCGTCAAGCGTCTTCAGTTCGCTATCCTTGTTGACGATCAGCAGCGACCAGTAGCCGGGGTTGCCATCCTTGTCGATCACCGAAGCGAAGACCTCGCCGTTGGCGCGGTCCACCGCCTCTATGGCGGACTTGTTGCCGAACCAGGCGATCTGCACCTTGTTGAAGCGCATGGCTTCGATGATGCCGGCGTAGTCGGAAGCGAAGAACGGCTTCACCTGTACGCCCAGTTGCTTGCTCAGGTCATCGACCACGGGCTGCCAGGCGGATTTCAGGTTGGACGAAGTCTCCGTCGAGATAAAGCCCATGTTGAGGACTTTGCCCTCCTGGGCGAAAGCGGGGAACGAAAGCGCGCCCGCGGCGCTCGTGACGATCAGGGCAAAAAGGGTTCTGCGCAGCATAAGGGAACTCCGGGGTAAAGCCTTGTTGAGGGCCTTGTTGGGGGTGCTTGCGGAAAAAAACTTGACAGAGAATCCGGGAAAATCAGGCTGCCGCGAGGCCACCGGGCATCATGGCGGGAGCCACCGCATCCAGCCCTGCGCCCTCGGGCAGCAGTTCGGCGGCTTCGGTGCCGTAGAGGTCTCGCAGCATGCCCGGCGTCAGTGCCGCCGAGGGGCCGTCGTAGACCACCTTGCCATGCCGCAGCGCCACCACGCGCGGGCAATAGCGCATTGCCACGTCCACCTGGTGCAGCGACACCACCACGGCCACCTTGCGCGTGCGGTTGATCTGCGCCAGCAACTCCATGACGCGCCGCGCCGATTCGGGATCCAGCGAAGCAATCGGCTCGTCGGCCAGGATCACCCGCGCGTTCTGCACCAGCGTGCGGGCGATCGCCGCGCGCTGCTGCTGGCCGCCGGACAAGGTCGAGGCCCGCCGAAACGCATAGTCGTCTATACCAACCTGGGCAAGCGCATCGAGCCCGGCGTCGATCTCTTCGTTACGGAAAAAGCGAATCAGGCTGCGCCACAGCGGAACGCGCGGCAGCATGCCGGTCAGCACGTTCGTGATCACCGGCAGGCGTCCCACCAGATTGAACTGCTGGAACACAAACCCGATCTCGGCGCGCGCGCCGCGCACATCGGGGGCCAGCCGGCCGCCTTGCTGGATGGTGCGGCCGTTGACCAGCACCTCGCCAGCGCCAGCCGCATCGGCTGCGACAAAACCCGCTACATGGCGCAGCAACGTGGACTTGCCCGAGCCCGAGGCGCCCAGCAGGGCAACCATCTCACCGGGCGCAACGGCAAGGCCAACATTATCCAGCGCCTTGCGTCCCGCCTGGAACGACTTGGACAGGCCGCGCACTTCAATCGCATGCGTCATCCCACTCTCCTTGCATCAACAGTGAGCGCATTCTGGGTGGTGCCGATGACAAAACGATGAAGGTTGTGAGGCAATTGCAAATCGGGCCGGATATGCATCGCGCCCTGCCTGCGCACGGCCTGCCACGCGGGCGCGCTCAGGCCTGGTTTGACTCCGCCGAAATGTTACATAAACCAGACATTAACCCTGCCGATACCCCACGAAACGGGTATCGCCACCAAGACGAAGTTAATCATAAGTCATTTATAATCTGGCCCGCTTTTCCAAAAATGCACTAAATGGAAGAAGCCAGAAAAAAAACCAATAACAAGGAAAGGAAGAAGAATGAAAGGGATGCAAAAACTGATCGCAGGCATGGCGATTTCCGCCTTGCTGGCGGCTTGCGGCGGCGGTGGGGACGGCGGCACCGCCAGTCCCCTCTCCGTAGGTGCGACATCGGACGGCGCCAAGTCGACCTCGGTTGCCGCCGGGCAGTCGGCCAGCCTTACCGTGGAGTCCGGCAAGGAGGTGAAGCTGGACGCCAACCAGGCAGTCACCTGGACCGCCACGCCGAGCAAGACCACGATCTCGTCTCCGGCAATCACCGAGCAGTCGTGGAGAGCCGCGCTGACGAGCCCCGAAGGCGGTACCGTCACGCTCAAGGCCGTTTCCGTAAGCAACCCGGCCAATTCCGCCACCATCACGATCACGGTCCCGCCGCATCGCTATGCCGCCATTGCGCCCAGGGTCGGTGAAGCCATCACGTTCAACGAATCCAACCTGCAGTTGAACGGCACCACGGTGACGAAACCCCTTACCTATACCACCACCGCCATCGCCAACGGCATCGCAACGCTCGTAGCCACCGATGCAACAAACACAGTCGTCGAGACCTACACGCAGGACGGCGACCGCAACCGCCTGACCCGGTCGCGCCCCCCCGGCACCAACCAGTGCACCTACGCGCCGAAGCGCGACCTGTACAACTTCCCGTTGTACGTGGGCAAGACCTGGAGCCCTGCCTGGACGCTGAACTGCGCGCTTGGCTACCACGAAACGGCCGCCGTGAACGCCGTGGTGGAAGGGTTCGAACAACTCGGCACGCCGGCGGGCACCCTCGACACCCTGCGTATCCGCTATGTCGTCGCCTATACGAACTCGAATGACGTCAATTTCACCACCTATAGCGAGAACGACGTCTGCTGGTGGTCGACCAAGTACGGACGCGCGGTGAAGTGCCAGTTCGACTACACCTACCCGGCCGGCATGGCGGACCTCACCTACAAGAAGACCTACACCCAAGTCGCCGCAAGCGTATCGCCTTGATCCTCGCCCCCGGCCGGCGTCAGCGGATACGCTGGCCGGCCGCTACGGGCGCCACCCGGCGCCCCTTGCCTCCCGGTTTCCCCTCCTTGCAGGATGCAGGACGGCTCCCGCCTTCCTGCCGGCGCGCACACCCCTGGACTCGATGCATCGTTGTTCCAGGCGAAGC
>NZ_JFJV02000038.1:0-51115 GCF_000611145.1 Cupriavidus sp. SK-3
CAGGGGGATGTCGTATTCCTTTGGGTCCAAAGACCAACACCGCCAATTCCAAAGGCCCACCCGCAATCAAAAGCCAACGGTTTTACCCCCCACCCCCCTCACACTCTTAATCCACCAACGCACACTCCACCACCTCCGCCCCCACCAGCACCGTCAACACCTGCGGATCAACGCTAACCAGATACCCCCTGCGCCCCCCATTGATATAGATCCTCCCCAGCGCCAGCACACCAGCTTCCACATACACCGGCATCCGCTTGCGCGTCCCGAACGGCGAAGTCCCCCCCACCATATATCCGCTATGCCGCTGCGCCACCTCTGGCTTGCACGGCTGCACGCTCTTGCGCCCCGTCTGCCGAGCGAGGTTTTTCGTCGACACCGAACAATCCCCATGCATCAGCACGATCATCGGCTGCGCCTTCTCGTCCTCCATCACCAGCGTCTTGATCACAGCATGCTCATCCACGCCAAGCTGGCGCGCCGACTCCCCGGTGCCTCCATGCTCGACATACTCATAGGCATGCTCGCCAAAGGCAACGCCATGCCGCTTGAGGAACTGGGTAGCGGGGGTTTCCGAAACGTGTTTGGACTTGCTCATGATGGAATGACTGTTCGCAATGACCGCGCAAAAAAACCTACCCGCGCGGATGATGCTGCTGATGCAGATCCCGCAAGCGCTCGCGCGCCACATGCGTATAGATCTGCGTAGTGGAAATATCGGCATGCCCCAGCAGCAACTGCACCACGCGCAGGTCTGCGCCGTGGTTGAGCAGGTGGGTGGCAAAGGCATGCCGCAACGTATGCGGGGACAACGGCGCGTAGATCTCGGCGTCGCGCGCGTGGCGCTTGATCAGGTGCCAGAAGGCCTGCCGCGTCATGCCCTCGCCGCGCTGGGTGACGAACAGCGCGTCGCAGGCGCGCTCGCCCAGCAGCGCGGGCCGGCCTTCGGCGAGGTAGCGGCGTAGCCAGTCGCCGGCTTCGGTGCCGAAGGGAACCAGCCGTTCCTTGTTGCCCTTGCCGCCGACTACGCGCGCCACGCCTTCGTTGAGGCCGACTTCGATGGTCTTCATCTGCGTGAGCTCTGACACGCGCAATCCGCTGGCATACATCAGTTCCAGCATGGTGCGGTCGCGCAGGCCGAGCGGGGTGGCGGTGTCCGGCGCTTCCAGCAGGGCCTCGACCTGGGCTTCCGTCAGCGTCTTGGGAAAGCGCGGCGGCTGCTTGGCCGGGCGCAGCAGCAGGCAGGGATCGGCCGTGATCATGTGCTCGCGCACCGCCCACTGGTAAAAGCGCTTGAACACGGTGAGCCGCCGGTTGGCCGACGATGCCCGCGTCTCAAGGTGGCGCGATGCGAAGTAGCCATTGAGGGCGGTATCGTCCACCCCCAGCAGCGTGGCCGTAGCCGTGGCATGCAGCCAGCGCGACAGCAGCGTCAGGTCGCGCCGGTAGGCGTCGATGGTGTTGCGCGCCAGCCCGTCTTCCAGCCACAGCGCGTCGCAGAAACGGTGGACCAGGTCCAGGTCGGCAAGCAGTTCGGGGCTGTCCTGGGCTTCGGCGCCGCCTTCGATGTGGGCGATATCGTTCATGCCAGCATCACCCCTTCGTGGATCAGCAACCAGCGTTTGATGTCAAGGAAGAAGCCATCGCCCTGGTGGTTGGCAAAGCCGCCAATGCCGCTGGCGCCGACCACGCGGTGGCAGGGAATCACCACCGGGAAATAATTGGCCCCGCACGCCTGCCCGACCGCGCGCGGCGCGCTGGCGATCTGCCGCGCCACGGCGCCATAGGTGGTGACCTTGCCGCGCGGCACGCTCGCGATGGCTTGCCATACCCGGCGCTGGAAGGCGCTGCCGACCGGCGCCAGCGGGATATCGAAGGGGGCATCCGGATCGGCGTAGTAGGCCTCGAGTTGCCGCGCCAGCTGTCGCGCGACCGCATTGGCGGGCTCGATCAGCTTCATGCTCTCGGGCAGGTAGACGATCTCGCGGATGGTTTCGCCGTCGGTACGCACGCCGATCTTGCCGAAAGGCGCGGGAAGGATGGCGTCGAAGATGGAGTCCATGGCAGGGTGCGGAAGGCGCGAGCCTGGATTTTAGAGCATGGCGGAGCCGGTGGGATGCCCGGTGGCGTGCGAGGCGCTCGGACGGCGCTCGGACGGCGCTTTAGTGGTGGCATGCAACCGCTTGCCTGCGGGTTTCCCCTTCCTTGAGTTCTACCTCTCCGTATTATTTAATTCAAACTGAATTAATTAATGCCGTGGCGAATCCATCATGTGATCCGGGCGGCGCTCAGAACAACACCGGAGACGATATGAACAGTGCCAAGGCCGGCCGCGGCGTGAATTCCGCCAGCCTGCGGCTGTACAACGAGCGCGCGTTGCTGTTGGCGCTGCGCCGGGCCGGGGAGGCGTCCAAGGCCGATCTCGCCCGCATGGCCCAGCTCACCAACACGGCAGTGGGCAGCATCGTGCAGACGCTGACCGAGGATGGCCTGATCGAAGTGGCCGGCCGCCGGCAGGACGGGCAGCGCGGCCAGCCGGCCAGCCTGATCCGCCTCCAGCCGAAGGGGGCGTTCGGCATCGGCGTGCGGCTGGACCGCGCCAGCATCGAGTGCGTGATGGTGGATTTCGGCGGCGAGATCCTCGCCACCCGTGCCCACCAGATGATCCTGCCTCACCCGGATCAGGCGCTTGAGATCGTGCGCGGCGATGTGGCCGCGCTGCGCGCGCAGCTGACGCCGGCCGAACGCAAGCGCCTGCTCGGCATCGGCGTGGCCCAGCCCTACAACCTCGGCGCCTGGCTGCGCGAACTGGATCTGCAGGACGAGGCTTCGCAAGCCACCTTCCGCGCCTGGGATGCGGTGGACTTCGCCGCCGAACTGGCGGACGCCACGGACATGCCGGTGTTCGGCGAGAACGACGGGACCGCCGCCGCCGTGGCCGAACTGTTCTACGGCCGCCACCACGCGCAGAGTTTCCTCTATGTCTTCCTCGGCCCGGCCATCGGCGGCGGCGTGGCGCTCAACGGCGACTGCGTGCGCGGGGTGTCGGGCAATGCCGGCGATATCGGCATGATGCCGGTCCAGCCAAGCACGCTGGCCTCGGCGCCGCGCACCGTCAAGCGGCGCGACATCCTGCTGGCACGTGCTTCGCTCAATGCGCTGACCCGGCACCTGCGCCATCACGGTGTGACCATCGACGGCCACGCGGATCTGGAAGCGCAGGTGCGCAACCAGCATCCGGCGGTGGGGGAGTGGCTGGAAGACTGCATCGACGCGCTCGCGCCGGCCATGCAGTCCGCGCTGGCGGTGCTCGACGTGCCGCTGATCATCCTTGACGCCGACATCGATGCCGGCCTCGTGGCGGCGCTGATCGGGCGCCTGCAGGCCGAACTGGACGAGGGCGCGCCGGAGGCGCGGCGCCCGCCGCGCGTGGTGCGTGGTTGCTTCGGCGCCAACGCCGGCGCGGTGGGTGCCGCCTCGCTGCCAATGTTCATGAACTTCTCGCCGCGGGCCGAAATGCTCAGGGGCGCATCCGCCATGATTCCGGAGGCCAACCATGCCATCGTCTGACCTGTCCGATTTTTCCGGCGCGTGCGCCAACCCGCCCTTGCTCGCGCTGCGCAATATCTGCAAGACCTTCCCCGGCGTGCGCGCGCTGCGCAATGTCGAGCTGACCGCTTATGCCGGCGAGGTCCATGCCCTGATGGGTGAAAACGGTGCCGGCAAGTCGACCCTGATGAAGATCCTGTCCGGCGCCTACACGGCGGATCCCGGCGGCGAATGCCATATCGACGGCCAAAGGGTGGAGATCGACGGGCCGCAGTCCGCACGCGATCTCGGCGTGGCGGTGATTTACCAGGAGCTGAGCCTGGCCCCCAACCTGAGCGTGGCGGAGAACATCTACCTTGGCCGCGCGCTGCAACGGCGCGGGCTGGTGGCGCGCGGCGAAATGGCGCGCGCCTGCGAACCGACGCTGACCCGGCTCGGTGCGGATTTCTCGCCCGTGGCCTGTGTCTCCAGCCTGTCGATCGCGCAGCGCCAACTGGTCGAGATCGCGCGTGCCGTGCACTTCGAAGCGCGCATCCTAGTGATGGACGAACCCACCACGCCGCTGTCCACGCACGAGACGGACCGCCTGTTCGCGCTGATCCGCCAGTTGCGCGGCGAAGGCATGGCGATCCTCTATATCAGCCACCGCATGGCCGAGATCGACGAGCTGGCCGATCGCGTGACGGTGCTGCGCGATGGCTGCTTCGTCGGCACGCTGGACCGCGATCACCTGTCGCAGGCGGCGCTGGTCAAGATGATGGTGGGGCGCGACCTGTCGGGCTTCTATACCAAGACGCATGGCCAGTCGCGCCAGGGCGAGGTCATGCTGTCGGTGCGTGATGTCGCGGACGGGCGCCGCGTCAAGGGCTGCAGCTTTGATCTGCGTGCCGGCGAGGTGCTGGGACTGGCGGGCCTGGTCGGCGCGGGCCGCACGGAACTGGCGCGTCTGGTCTTTGGCGCCGATGTGCGTACGCGCGGCGAGGTGCGTATTGCAAGCCCGGCCGGGCTGGTCACGCTGCCGCCCGGCGGCCCGCGCCAGGCCATCGATGCCGGCATTGCCTACCTGACCGAGGACCGCAAGCTGCAAGGCCTGTTTCTCGACCAGAGCGTGCAGGAGAACATCAACCTCATCGTGGCCGCGCGCGATGCCCTCGGGCTCGGGCGCCTGAACCGCCCGGCCGCGCGCCGGCGGACCACGGAGGCCATTGACACGCTCGGCATCCGCGTCGCGCATGCGCAGGTCAATGTGGGTGCCCTGTCGGGCGGCAACCAGCAGAAGGTGATGCTGTCGCGGCTGCTGGAAATCCAGCCGCGCGTGCTGATCCTCGATGAGCCCACCCGTGGCGTGGATATTGGCGCCAAGTCGGAAATCTACCGCCTGATCAACGCGCTGGCCGAGAGCGGCGTGGCGATCCTGATGATCTCCAGCGAGCTGCCCGAAGTCGTGGGCCTGTGCGATCGCGTGCTGGTCATGCGCGAAGGTGCGCTGGCCGGCGAGGTCCGGCCAGCCAGCAGCGCCGCCGAAACCCAGGAACGCATCATTGCGCTGGCCACGGGCGCGGCGCAGCCGGCGGCGGACTGGACTGGCACGCCATTGGCCGCGCCCGGCAATGCCGCAGCCGGCAACGCAACCAGCAGCATGCTGCACTGAGACAGGGCGGAGCCTCTCCGCCACCCGCAAGAGATATTGACGCCGGCCTGCAGATTCCCGCAGCCGCCGGCGCAGGAGACAACCATGCACGAATCCATCACCCGTCCCGTTCCTTCCACCGGTCCGGCCGCGCCGTCGGCGTCCCTCGGCCGCATCACCACGCAGGAGCGCCTGCGCGCGCTCGGCATGCTGCCCGTGCTGGTGCTGCTGTGCATCGGCTTCTCGGTGCTCACCGAGAACTTCGCCGGCTGGCAGAACCTGTCGATCATCGCGCAGCAAGCTTCGATCAATATGGTGCTGGCCGCGGGCATGACATTCGTGATCCTGACCGGCGGCATCGACCTGTCGGTGGGGTCGATCCTGTCGATCTCGGCGGTGGTGGCGATGCTGGCATCGCTGTCGCCGCAGCTAGGCATGCTGAGCGTGCCGGCCGCGCTGCTGTGCGGCTTGCTGTTCGGCATCGTCAACGGAGCCCTGGTCGCTTTCATGAAACTGCCGCCGTTCATTGTTACGCTCGGCACGCTGACCGCCGTGCGCGGGCTGGCGCGGCTGGTTGGCAACGACAGCACGATCTACAACCCGGATATCGGCTTCGCCTTCATCGGCAACGCGGAGGTGTTGGGCGTGCCCTGGCTGGTGATCATCGCTTTCGCCGTGGTGGCGTTGTCGTGGTTCGTGCTGCGCCGTACCGTGCTGGGCCTGCAGATCTACGCGGTCGGCGGCAATGCGGAAGCGGCGCGGCTGTCCGGCATCAAGGTGTGGGTCGTGCTGCTGTTCGTCTATGCGGTCTCGGGTTTGCTGTCCGGCCTCGGCGGTGTGATGTCCGCCTCGCGGCTGTACGCAGCCAACGGACTGCAACTGGGCCAGTCGTATGAGCTCGACGCGATCGCGGCGGTCATCCTTGGCGGCACCAGCTTCGTCGGCGGCACCGGCTCGATCGTCGGTACGCTGGTGGGGGCGCTGATCATCGCGGTGCTGTCCAACGGGCTGGTGCTGCTGGGCGTGTCCGATATCTGGCAGTACATCATCAAGGGCCTGGTGATCATCGGCGCGGTGGCGCTCGACCGCTACCGCCGCAAGGGCTCGGCACGTACCTGATGCGCTTGCGCTGAACACACCGGCTACTGGAGACACGACATGTCCAAGCATTACCTGGCGGCACTCGCGCTGGCGGCAGTCAGCATACTGTGCACCGGCGCCGCGGCGCAGGGCGCGCCGGACCCGGCATCGGCGCCCGCGGCCGCGCAAAGGCCGTTGAAGAAAGTCGGCGTCACGCTCGGCTCGCTCGGCAACCCGTACTTTGTCGCGCTGGCGCATGGCGCCGAAGCCGCGGCCAGGAAGATCAACCCGGAGGTCAAGGTCACGGTGCTGTCCGCCGACTATGACCTCAACAAGCAGTTCTCGCATATCGACAGTTTTATCGTGTCGAAGGTGGACCTGATCCTGATCAACGCGGCCGATGCGCGCGCCATCGAACCGGCGGTGAAGAAGGCGCGCAAGGCCGGTATCGTGGTGGTGGCGGTGGACGTGGCGGCGGCGGGCGCCGACGCCACGGGGCAGACCGACAACACCCGGGCCGGCGAGATTGCCTGCGGCTTTCTCGCCGAGCGGCTGGGCGGGCGCGGCAACCTGATCATCCAGAACGGCCCGCCGGTGTCCGCCGTCCTGGATCGCGTGAAGGGCTGCAAGACCGTGCTGGGCAAGCACCCCGGCATCCATGTGCTCTCCGATGACCAGGACGCCAAGGGCTCGCGCGAGGGCGGCCTGAACGTCATGCAGCTCTACCTGACCCGTTTCCCCAAGGTTGATGCGGTGTTCACCATCAACGACCCGCAGGCGGTCGGCGCCGACCTGGCCGCGCGCCAGCTGAACCGGCGCGGCATCCTGATCGCCTCGGTCGACGGCGCGCCCGATATCGAGGCCGCGCTCAAGGCCAACACCCTGGTCGAGGCCTCGGCCAGCCAGGATCCCTGGGCCATCTCGCGCACCGCGGTGGAGATCGGCGTTGGGCTGATGAACGGCAGGCCGCCCGCAAGCCGCACCGTGTTGCTGCCGCCTACGTTGGTTACGCGCGCCAATGTGAACGACTACAAGGGCTGGTCCGCGCCGCGCTAGCGTGGCCAGCGGCCACGCCAACCCGCTTCAAACCGATGAATCGAATAACCAACCGACTGGTGACATGATGCAAAGCAATGCTGTAGGCGCAGTACCCGAATTCGACTTCGTGCTGTTCGGCGGCACCGGGGACCTGGCCACGCGCAAGCTGCTGCCGGCGCTGTTCGACGCGCACTGCGTGGGCTCGTTGCATCCGCGCGGGCGCATCCTCGCGCTGGGCAGCCAGCCGCTCGGCCAGGAAGCCTACCTGGCCATGCTGGAGGCCAAGGTGCGTCCCGCGCTGCCGGCGGCCGCGGCCGCCGNGCCGAGACATGGCGCTCGTTTGCCGAGCGCATTCTCTACCTGCAGGTGGATGCCAATGCGCCGGAGGGCTTCGATTCCCTGGCCGAACTGGTGCGCGCGCGCGCCGCGCCGGTGGTGGTGTTCTACCTGGCCACGGGGCCGCACCTGTTCGTGTCGATCTGCGACCAGCTGGCCCGCACCGGGCTGAATCACGCCGGCGTGCGCATCGTGCTGGAGAAGCCGCTGGGCCATGACCTGGCCTCGTCCGACGCGATCAACTCCGCGGTGGCGCGCCATTTTGCCGAAGACCAGATCTATCGCATCGATCATTACCTGGGCAAGGAATCGGTGCAGAACCTGATGGCAATGCGCTTTGGCAATGTCCTGTTCGAGCCGCTGTGGCGGCGCGAATGGGTGCGCGATGTGCAGATCACCATCGCCGAGGAAATCGGCGTGGAAAAGCGCGGCGCCTTCTACGACGGCATCGGCGCATTGCGCGACATGGTGCAGAACCACCTGCTGCAACTGCTGTGCATGGTGGCGATGGAGCCGCCCTCCAGCCTGTCCGAGGACGCCATCCGCGACGAGAAGCTGAAGATCCTGAAGGCACTCAAGCCGATCGCGCTGAACGAGGTGGCCGAGAAAGTGGTACGTGGACAGTACTGCCGCGGTGCGGCGAGCGGCGATGCGGTGCCGGGCTACGTGAACGAGCCGGCTGTCTCGCCCGACAGCCAGACCGAAACCTTCGTCGCCATCAAGGCGGAGATCGCCAACTGGCGCTGGGCCGGCGTGCCGTTTTACCTGCGCACCGGCAAGCGCATGCAGTCCCGCGTGGCCGAGATCGTGATCCAGTTCCGCGACGTGCCGTATTCCCTGTTCCCGCGCCCGCTCGACCACGAGCCTGGCAACCGGCTGGTGATCACGCTGCAGCCGGAGGAAAGCATCCGCCTGCATTTCCTGGTCAAGCATCCTGGCGACACCCAGGCGCTGCAGCCCGCCACGCTGGATCTGCAACGCATGTTGCCGCGCGGGCAGGGCGGCCGCCATGAGCGCAAGACCGGGGCTTACGAGCGCCTGCTGCTTGACGTGATCCGGGGCCGCCTCGGGCTGTTCGTGCGGCGTGACGAACAGGCACAGGCCTGGCGCTGGGTCGCGCCAATCCAGCAGGCATGGGCGCAGAGCAATCTCGCGCCCAAGCTCTACACCGCGGGCACCTGGGGGCCGGCCGCGTCGAGCGCGCTGCCTTCGCGCGATGGCGCGGTCTGGCATGAAGAGCTGTGAAGGCAGTTTGAGAGATACCGCCGCACTGGCTACTGGCTATTGCCCATTTATTGCCTACTGCCCGTGCGGGGGCGAGTACAGGAGTTGAACCGATGTCCAATATGTCCCATCACCTGCCCAGCTGGCAACGGCTGCAGGCACATGCGCAAGTCATCCGCGATGCCCACCTGCGCGACTGGTTCGACGGCGAGCAGGGCGAAGCCCGCGGTGCCCGCTTCGTGGCCGAGGCGGCAGGCCTGACGCTGGACTATGCCAAGAACCGCGTCACCGACACCACCATGGCGCTGTTGTTCGAACTCGCCAGCGAGGCGGGCGTAGCCACGCGGCGCGATGCGATGTACCGCGGCGAAGCGGTCAATACCACCGAGCGCCGCGCCGCGCTGCACATGGCGCTGCGCGCGTGGCCGGAGGATGGCTTCCATGCGCAGGGCGTGCCGGTGGCCGGCGACGTAGCCGCGGTGCTGGCGCAGATGGAACGATTTTCCGGCGCGGTACGGGGCGGCACTTGGCGCGGCTGGAATGGCCGCGTGATTACCGATGTGGTCAATATCGGCATCGGCGGCTCGGACCTGGGTCCGCGCATGGTCTGCCGCGCGCTCGCGCACCTGGATAGCGGAGGGCCGCGCATGCATTTCGTCGCCAACGTGGATGGCAGCGATCTCGCCGCGGTGCTCGCGCGGCTGGATGCCGCCAGCACGCTGGTGGTGGTTTGCTCCAAGACCTTCACCACACTCGAGACCATGGCAAACGCGCAGACCGCGCGCGCCTGGTGCCTGCGCCACGGCGTGCCGCAGGCGCAGCTGGCCAGCCATTTCGTCGCCGTTTCCACCAACCGGGAGGCCGTGGTAGCGTTCGGCATCGATCCCGACAATATGTTCCCGTTCTGGGATTGGGTGGGCGGGCGCTTCTCGCTGTGGTCGGCGGTGGGCCTGTCGATTGCGCTGGCGGTCGGCTTCGACCGCTTCCGCCAGTTGCTCGACGGCGCCCGCGCCATGGACCGGCATTTCGCCGAGACCGACTCGCCGCGGAACATGCCGATGATCCTCGGCCTGCTCGATGTCTGGTATCGCAGCTTCCTGGGCACCGGCAGCCGCTGCGTGGCGCCGTACTGCGAGCCGCTCGAATTGCTGCCGGCCTTCCTGCAGCAGCTTGAGATGGAGAGCAACGGCAAGTCCGTGCAGCTCGACGGCGCCGCCGCCGCGCAAGGCACCGCGCCCGTGGTGTGGGGCACCACCGGCACCAACGGCCAGCATGCCTACTTCCAGATGGTGCACCAGGGTTCGCACTGGATGCCGGTGGATTTCATCGCCGCGCTCGAACCGGCGCACGCGATGCCCGGCCACCACGGCAAGCTGCTCGCCAACTGCTTCGCGCAGGGCGAGGCGCTGCTGCGCGGCCGCACCGCCGGGGAGGTCCGGGCGCTGGGCGTGCGGGACGAGGCGCTGGTGCCGCACATGGTGTTCGAAGGCAACCGGCCCAGCAATACGTTGCTGCTGCAGCGGCTCGATCCCTGGCACCTGGGGGCGCTGATTGCGCTCTCGGAGCACCGCACCTTCGTGCAGGGCGTGCTGTGGAACATCAATTCGTTCGACCAGTGGGGCGTGGAACTCGGCAAGCAACTGGCTGCGCCGATCGCCTGCGAGCTGGACGGCGGACCGGTGCGGCCCCACGATGCTTCCACCGCCGGCCTGATCCGGCGCGCGCTGGCGGCGGCGTCAGCGTGGCAAGGCTGAGGCCGGCACGCGGCGGCTATCCAACACAGTAGAACAGTAGAGGATGCAATGACAACGACACCATGGCCTGCGTACGTCGTGTTCGGCGAGGCGTTGACCGATATGGTCCACCAGGGCGGCCAGGACTGGCTCGGCCTGCCCGGCGGCTCATGCTGGAACGTAGCCCGCGTGGGCGCGCGGCTGGGCATTCCCACCGCGTTCGCCGGCGCGATCAGTTGCGACACGCTGGGCGACCAGCTCGCCCTGGCCAGCGAGGACGCCGGCCTTGACCTGCGTTTCCTGCAGCGCGTCGAACGCTCGCCGCTGCTGGCTTTTGTCGGCGCGCAGCACCCGCCGCAGTACTTCTTCGTGGGCGACGACAGCGCCGATCTCTACTTCGATCCCGCGTGTCTGCCGCAGGGCTGGCGCCAGGCCGCGCGCACGGTGCACTTCGGTTCGCTGAGCCTGGCGCGCCAGCCGCTGGCCGCGCGCCTGTGCGAAGAAGCCACGCAGGCAGCGGCAGCGGGCAAGCGCATCGCCTTCGACCCCAATTTCCGCACGCCCATGCGCGCGCCCGCGTACCAGGCGGTCTTTGCCCATATCGCCGGACTGGCGGACTACATCAAGGTCTCGGACGAAGACCTGCGCGGCCTGTATCCGGCACTCGACGAACACGCCGCGCTGGCCGCGCTCAGGGCGCTGGCCCCGCGCGCGAGTGTGCTGCTGACGCGCGGCGCCGATGGCATGACGCTGCTGCATGGGGATGAGGCTTGCGAACAACCGGTGTTTGCCGTCGATGTGGTCGACACCGTGGGCTGTGGCGATGCCGCCATGGGAGGGTGGATGGCGGGGCTGCTGCTGGATCCCGGGGCGACGCCGGCGCGGCAGGCGCGCTGGGCGGCGGCTAGCGCGGCGGTGGCGGCTACGCGGGCGGGGGCGTATTCGCCCACGGTTGCGGAGGTGGAGGCGCTGCTGGGCAAGATGGCCGTTCCGGCCTGACGGGGCCGGAACGGCAGCCATACGGCGCAGCATCTGTTGAATCTTTCCTTCAATACCGCTAGAATTTTTCCGAACAACCATTTAACGGAACTTAGGTTCCGAAAAACGGAACCAAAAATTCTAGCCGACCGCGCCGCCGGATGACGGGTGCGGCCCGAAGGGAAAGATCCCGCATGAGCATTCTTGAAGGCGTCGAAAGCGTGCTGGGCCTGTTCGAACAGGGCCGGCACGAGATTGTCTTTAACGACATCACCGACGAACTCGGCCTGGCCAAGAGTTCCGCGTCGCGCCTGCTCGCCCAAATGGTGAAATACCGCCTGCTGGAGATGCATCCGGCCACGCGGCGCTATCGCCCTGGCGTACTGCTGATCCGCGCGGCGCAAGCGGCCACCCAGGCACATCCCTTCGACGAGCAATGCCGCGACCTGCTGGCGGCGCTCTCGGAATCCACCGGTTTTACCGCCTACCTTTCCATGCTCGACGGCACCGACACTGTGGTGCTGCAGCGCCTGAACGGCAGCAATCCCGTCCAGGTGCTGTCCCCGCCCGGTACGCGCCGCTCCGCCTTCACCACGGCGATGGGGCGCGTGCTGCTGTCGCGCCTGTCCGGCGAGGCATTCAGCGAGCGCTACGGCAAGTCGGCCGGCAAGAAGCTGCCGGATGCCCCGGCCGGTTGCCCCGCGACGGTGGGGGAATTGCGTGAGCGCGTGGCGGCCGCGCGCGCCGAGCGCAGCGCGATCGCCATCAACGAAGGCATGCCGGGCATCGGCGCGGTTGCCACCACGATTGCCGATCCGGCGTCGGGTGACTTGCGCGGCCTGTGCTTGTCCTTTACCGCCATGCAGGTCGGCCAGGCGCAGGCGCAGGCATTGCGCGACGCGCTGGTGGAGGCGGTAGCCGCCCTCGGCCAGCGCATTGGCGACCCGCTGTGGCGCGACCCGCCGGCACCCACGGATGAATAACGCAGAAAAGCCCCGAACTCCCATGGAATTACTGTTACTGAGCAATTCAAGCAGCGACGAGGGGTACCTCGTCCATGCACACGGCGCGATCGCCGAACTGGCTGGCGGACGCCGGCAGGCATGCTTCATACCTTTCGCGGGTGTCACGCGCGAATGGGACGCCTACGAAGCCTTGGTGCGCGATGCGCTGTCGCCGCTGGGCCTGGCCACGCACTCGCTGCATCGCGCGGCCGATGCAGGGGCCGCCATTGCCGCCATCGAAACAGCCGAGCTGATCGTGGTCGGCGGTGGCAATACCTTCCGCCTGCTGCAATGCCTGCGCGAGCGCGGACTGCTTGCCGCGATCTCCGCGCGGGTTGCCGCCGGGCACGCCCGCTATCTGGGCTGGAGCGCGGGATCCAATCTGGCTTGCCCGAGCATTTGCACCACCAATGACATGCCGGTGGTCTATCCGGGCGGCTTCGACGCGCTCGGGCTGGTGCCGTTCCAGATCAATCCGCACTACTTCAATCTCACCGTGCCTGGTTTCCGCGGGGAAACGCGCGACCAGCGCCTGGCGGAGTTCACCACGCTGGCGCCGCATATGCCGGTACTGGGCTTGCCGGAGGGCAACTGGCTGCGCGTTTCCGGCGAGCGGTTTGACATGGGCGGGCCGCACCAGGCGCGCTGGTTCAAGGGGCCGTCCACCTGGGACGTTGCGCCGGGCGCACTGGTGCTTCCAGAGTAAGCAGGGGCAATCGGAAATGAGCGCGCGAGTCGCGGGAGGTCAGGCAGGATGTCGATGAAGCAGGTTATTGAGTCGATCGAGTTGCTCTCGGCGGCAACGGTCGACGGCGAGACGGTCGCCACGCTGCTGCGTGCGCGCGGCGTGGCCGATGTCACTGTCACGCGCGTGGAAGAGGGCGGGCTGTACACGGATTTCCTCGCCTGCACGCTGCCTGGCCGGGACCCGGGCCTGCCCGCGCTTGGCCTGGTCGGGCGGCTCGGGGGCGTGGGTGCGCGCCCGGCCGTGACCGGGCTGGTCTCGGATGCCGATGGCGCCATCGTTGCGATTGCCACCGCGCTCAAGCTGGCCGACATGGCTGCCACCGGCGACGTGCTGGCCGGGCCGGTGCGGATTCACACCCATATCTGCCCGCACGCGGCCACGCGGCCGCATCATCCGGTGCCGATGATGAAATCGCCTTTCGCGATGCGCAGGATGATGTCGCATGAAGTGCATGCCGGGATGGCCGCCATCCTGTCGGTGGACACCACGCGGGGCAACCGCTTCGTCAACCGCCGCGGCGTGGCGCTCACGCCGGTGGCCAAGGAGGGCTGGCTGCTGCGCCTGCCCGAGCGCATGCTGGACGTGATGGGCTGGGTCAGCGGCGAACTGCCGGCCGTGCTGCCGCTGACCACGCAGGACATCACGCCATACGAAAACGGCCTCTGGCACGTCAACTCCATCATGCAGCCGGGCATCGTCACCACCGCACCCGTGATCGGCGTGGCGCTGACCGCGCAGACCACGGTGCCAGGCTGCGCCACTGGCGTGACCAACGCCTTCGACCTCGACGTGGCCACGCGCTTCTGCATTGAAGTAGCCAAACTGTTCGGCCCGGGCAACTGCGCCTTCTACGATGAAGCCGAGTGGGCCGAATTGCTGCGCCGCTACGGCTCGCTGGCCCATCTGCAAACGGTGGGGCGTGAAGCATGATGCCGGCCCGCCGTGAACCGCGCGTGGGGTTCGTCACCATCGGGCAGTCGCCGCGCGTGGATGTGGTGCCGCAGATGATGGCGGACCTCCGCATGCCGGTGGCGGCGGAGGAGTTTGGCATTCTCGACGCGCTGGACGCCGCCGGCATCGCGGCAATGGCGCCGGGCGCCGGCGAGTATCGCTTTGCCACCCGCATGCGCGACGGCAGCCAGGCGGTGATCGGCAAGCCCGTTGCGCAAGCGCGCCTCGCGCGGCTGCTGCAATCGCTGGACGACGGCCGCTTCGATGTGCTGGTGCCGCTGTGCACCGGCACGGCGCTGCCGCCGCTGAACACGCTGGTGGTGGAACCGCAGCAGGTGGTGGATCACCTCACCGTGGCGCTTGCATCAGGTTGCAGGCGTCTCGGCATCGTGCTGCCGCTGGAAGCGCAGGTGAAGGACTTCCACCTGATCCAGCCGGTGCCTTGCGAGCTGCGCGTGACCCACGCCTCGCCCTATCTCGATGCCATGAGCGGACGCTTCGCGCAGGCCGGCGAAGCCCTGCGCGGCTGCGACCTGATCGTCATGCATTGCATGGGCTTCACCGAGGCGATGCGCCTTGAGGTGGCGCGGCATGCGCAGGCACCGGTATTGCTGTCGAACCGCATGGTGGCCACCGTGCTGGCGCAGGTGCTCGATCGCACTGACGCCGCGCGGGCACAAGCCGACTAACCGGGGTGCGGGCAACCCGGCCGACCTGTTACCCATTGCCCATGACATAGCTGGAGCGCGACTCAAGATGGAAAAGCTGGTGAAACGCATGCGGCCGCTGCTACGCGGCTTGCTGACGGTGGGCGTAGGCATGGCCGCGGTATCGACGGTATCGGTGGCGCACGCGCAGGAGTGGAAGCCAGCCAGGCCGGTACGGCTGCTGGTCGGCTTTGCGCCGGGCGGCTCGGCGGACCTGCTGGCGCGGCTGGTGCAGGCGCCGCTGTCGGAAAGCCTGGGGGTTCCCGTGGTGGTGGAGAACGTGCCCGGCGCCGGTGGCAATATCGCCGCCGACAAGGTTGCGAAGTCCCCGGCGGATGGCTACACCATCGGCATGGGCGCCGCCGGCGCGATGGCTGTCAGCCATCTGCTCAATCCCAAGGGAACGCCCTACAAGGTGGAGGATTTCACGCCCATCGTGATGCTCGCCACGCAACCCAATGTGGTGATCGTCACGCCCACCTTGCCGGTCAGGAACATGGCCGATTTCGTCGCCTACGTGAAGCAGACCCCGTCGGCCACCTTCGGCACGTCGGGCGTCGGCACGTCCAATCACCTGATCGCCGAGACCATGCTGCACCGGCTCGGCATCGACATGGCCCATGCGCCGTACAAGGGCGCCACCCCGGTCATCACCGACCTGATGGGCGGGCATATCGCCATGACCGTGGACAATATCACCACGGCGGCCAGCCTGGTCCAGGCTGGCAAGGTCAAGGCGCTGGCCGTCACCAGCAGCACGCGCTCCGCGTTATTGCCCGGCGTGCCGACGCTGGCGGAAAGCGGGCTCAAGGGCTTCGACATGCCCACCTGGCAGGGCATTTTCGGCCCCAGGGACCTGCCAAAGCCGGTTGTGGAGCGCTTCAACAAGGAACTGGTGAAGGCACTGGCGCGGCCGGAGGTGAAGAAGAAACTGGCGGAGTTCGGCTCCGAACCGGTGGGCGATGCGCCTGAGCACTTCGCCAGCTTCCTGGTACAGGACCGCAAGATGTGGGCGGGGGTGATCAAGTCAGCCAACGTCACGCTCGAATAAGCGGCACCGGGGCGCAAATGCCCGCCAAATAAAAAGGCCCCCGTATCGGGGGCCAACGATGCGCTGAAGCCTGGCGTTCATGCAGGCAGGCGCGGTATCACTGCTCCAGCTTGATGTTCTGCACCTTGACCAGGTGCTTCATCTTTTCGAATTCCTTCTTGATCTCGGCCGAGTGCTCCGCCGGGGTGTTGCCCGAGGGTTCGGCGCCGGCGGCTCGCAGGCGCTGCTGGAAGTCCTTGTCCTGCAGTGCCTTGACGGCGGCTTCATTGAGCTTCCTGATGACGTCGTCAGGCGTGCCGGCCGGGGCCACCAGCCCGTACCAGGCCGGGTCGTTCGGCTCCTTCAGTCCCAGTTCGCCGAAGGTCGGCACGTTCGGCAGCGCGTCGATCCGCTTGTTCCATGCCACCACGATCGGGCGCAGCTTGCCGGCCTTGATGTAAGGCATCGAGGAGGGCAGGTTGTCGACCATGATGGGCACCTGGCCGGCCAGCACGTCGTTCAGTGCCGGGCCTGCGCCGCGGTAGGGGATATGGACCATGAAGGTCTTGGTCGAGACCTTGAACTGCTCGCCCAGCATGTGGCCGAAGGCGCAGGTGCCGGAGGTGGCGTACGAATACTTGCCCGGATTGGCCTTCAGCGCAGCCAGGAACTCCTTGTAGTCCTTGGCCGGGAAATTCGGGTTGACCGCGATCACGTTGGCTACGTTGGCCAGGTTGGTGATGGGCTTGAAGTCCTTGATCGGGTCATACGACAGCTTGGGATTGCAAGCCGGGTTGACCGCCATGGTGGACACGGTGGAGATGCCGATGGTGTAGCCGTCGGGCGCGGCCTTGGCGATGGCGTCGGCGCCGATCGAGCCGCCGCCGCCGGCGCGGTTTTCCACCACCACGGGCTGGCCCAGGATGCGGCTCATCTGGTCGGCCGCGCCACGGCCCACGATATCCGTGGTCCCACCGGGCGCGAACGGGATAATCAGCCGGATCGGCTTGCTCGGGAAGCTTTGTGCCTGCGCCAGGGTGGCGGCGGCTGCCAGGCCCAGGGCCAGTGCGATTTTGCTGGATTGCATGAGATCGTGTCTCCCGTCAAAAGACCGGGCGGGGATGTCCCGCCCTAGGTAAAGAACGCCGGCCAGGCATCCGCGGTGGCGGAGCGGCGAGGCCGGCGGCGTGAGTTCTGGCGGGCGGTCAACCGCCCAGGAGTGCGCGCTTGAGTTCCCGGTCGACCGGATGGTCGCCAAGGAAAACGCGCAGCACCGCCTGGTAGAAATCCTCGCCCGGGATCGGCTTGCCGCGCGGCGTGCCGTTGATGGCGACCATGGTGCCGCCATCGGGCGAGAAGTCGAAATTGATCACGTCGCCCTTGCGGGCCGTGCCCATCTGCTCCATGGTCTGCCTGAGCTGGAGCATGCGCTCGGATAGCCGCTGCAGCTGGATCTCGCTGTGGTTTTCGCGAAGCCCGTCGTTCAGCGCCTTGATAAAGGTATCGGGTGCGACTTCGCGCAGCGGCCGGATCTGCAGGCGCTTGGGACCGTGGCCGCCCAGCACCACGGTGGCGTTGCGCGCCTTTTCCGGCAGGTAAAGCGCGGCCACATAGCCCTTGAGAATGAACGCCGAGCGCAGCCCGGTGCCATTGAGCTGCAGTTCCTTGCCGCCGACCCGGATCGCATCGTCGATACGCATGCCCTCGACAACGTTGGCGCGCGCGTGCCCCGGCGGCATGGCCATGGCCGAGCCCACGCAGAGGGTGAGCGCCAGCTGGCTGGCGCGGCGGCGCAGCGATGCACGCGCGGACGGGGTACGACGGGAAAACATGGAAGCTGGACGGTACGACGGAACGTGCCATATTCGTCGATTTCTGAAACAATACCAATTGGTATCTGCCCTAGTCTGCACTTGGTGTGACACGGCGGCCATCACAATAAATAAAACGAGACGATGTCTTCTGCTCTCCTGCTGGTGCCTGATTTCAGCCTGATCCTGATAGGCTGGTTGCTGGTGCGATACACCTCCTTCGATCGGGCCTTCTGGTCGGGCGTGGAGCGCCTGGTGTACTTCGTGCTGTTCCCCGCGCTGCTGCTGCAGTCCACCAACAGCGCCAAGTTCGATTTCTCCTCCACCTCCGCGATGCTCGGCCTGGCGCTGCTGACCACGGCATTCGGCATGGTGGGCGGCTATGCCGTCAAATGGGTGCTGCGGCCGGAACCGCTGGATTTCGCCTCCGGGCTGCAGACCGCATTCCGCTTCAATTCGTATATCGGGCTGGCCCTGGCCGCGCGCCTGGGCGGCAGCGAGGGGCTGGCCATGATGGCGGTGATCGTGGGCTGCACGGTGCCGCTGTGCAATGTGGCCGCGGTCTGGGCGCTGGCCCGCCACGGCGAAAGCCGGCTGTGGCGCGAACTGGCGCGCAACCCGCTGATCCTGGCCACCGCTGGCGGCCTGCTGACCAACCTGATCGGCCTGCACCCGCCGGACGTGGTGGCGATGACGCTGAACCGGCTCGGCTCCGCATCGACCGCGCTGGGGCTGATGACGGTAGGGGCCGGCCTGCAGATGAGCGGCGCCACGGGCGCGATAGGGCCGGTTGCGTGGTGGAGCGGAGTCAAGCTGCTGGCCATGCCTTGCTTTGCCTGGGCGGTGGGGCGGATGTTGCCGCTGACCGGGTTGCAGTCGCAGATCGTGGTGCTGTTCGCCTCGCTGCCGACCGCGTCGAGCGCTTATATCCTGGCCGTGCGCATGGGCGGCAACGGGCCGATGGTGGCGGCGACGATTTCGGTCATGACCGTGCTGGCCATCGTGACCACGCCGTTCTGGCTGTCCCTGGTCAGCTAGCGCGGGCCTCGGCGGCGCGATCCTGCGCCAGCGCCCAGTCGATATGCTCGCGCACCAGCGGGCTGGCCTCGGGCTGGCGCGCCGCCAGCGCGGCGCGTATGCGGGCGGCAAGCGCCGCGTCGCCGCTGGCATTTGCCGCGCGCAGGCTGTTGCCCAGCCCCACCGCCAGGTTGCGCAGCCAGCGTTCGTGGCCGATGCGGCGGATCGGGCTGCCTTCCAGCCGCTGGTTGAATTCCGCCTCGGTCCAGCCGAACAGCTCGGCCATGTCGGGCGCGTCGAAGCCATTGCGCACGTCGAAGTCGGGCAGCGTGGCGCGGTGGGCGAACTTGTTCCAGGGGCAGGCCAGCTGGCAGTCGTCGCAGCCATACACGCGGTTGCCCATCGGCGCGCGCAGCGCCTCGGGGATGGCGCCCTTGTGCTCGATGGTCAGGTAGGAGATGCAGCGGCGCGCGTCGATCCGGTAAGGCTCCAGGATGGCCTGGGTCGGGCAGATATCGATGCAGCGGCGGCAATTGCCGCAGTGGCCAGGCTCCGGCGCGTCGGCCGGGAAGGGCACATCGACCAGGATCTCGCCGAGGAAGAACATCGAGCCGCCTTCGCGGTCGAGCAGCAGCGTGTGCTTGCCGCGCCAGCCCAGCCCGCCCTGGGCGGCCAGCGCCACCTCCATGACCGGCGCCGAATCGGTGAACACGCGATAGCCGAACGGTCCGATGGCGGCCTCGATGCGGCTGGCGAGCTGCTGCAGGCGGTTGCGCAGCACCTTGTGATAGTCGCGGCCCCGCGCATAGAGCGAGATCACGGCGGTGGCGGGGTCATCGAGCCGGGCGAGTTCGTGTGTGCGCCAGTCGTCGGGGCCCGCGGCCGGCAGATAAGGCATGCGCGCCACGATGGCACGTATCGTGCCGGGCACCAGTTCGGCGGGCCGGGCGCGCCGCAGGCCGTGGTTCGCCATATAATCCATGTCGCCGTGGTAGCCCTGCGCCAGCCACGCCATCAATCCTGCCTCAGCCCGGCTGAGATCCACTTCGGCGATGCTGACCGCGTCGAAGCCAAGCTCCGCGCCCCAGGTCCGGATCGAGCGCGCCAGGTCCGCCAGCCCCGCGGCGTCCGTGCCCGGACGTGCAAGGGACGGCCCGGTGCCAGGCTCGCCCATAGGGGCGGAGTCGCTGGCAGGAGGGGGCGAGGCGGCTGGCGCCAGGGTTGCTCGGTCGATCATTCCCGAATTGTACGCAATGCCCCTGCTCCAACAACGCACACTCAACCTGCCCGACGAAGCGGCCACCGCCCGGCTGGGCGCAGCGCTGGCCGATGCCGTGCGCAAGCTGCCGCCGCAGACCGTGCACCTGCAGCTCTCGGGCGACCTCGGCGCCGGCAAGACCACGCTATCGCGCGCCATCCTGCGCGCGCTTGGCCATGCCGGCAAGGTGCGCAGCCCTACCTACACGCTGTGCGAGCCCTACTCGGTCACGCGCGCGGATGGCTCGCCGCTGACCGCCTATCACTTCGACCTGTACCGTTTCGCCGATCCGGAGGAATGGGCCGATGCCGGTTTTCGCGATTGTTTCGCCGAACCGGCCGTTAACCTGGTGGAATGGCCGGAGAAGGCCGGCCGCCTGCTTGGGGAACCGGACCTGCACCTGTTGCTCCAATCGGACACAAGCGGCGCCGACGACGCGGCCGAACGCCGAATCGTTACGCTTAGTGCCTATACTCAGACTGGACTTACCCTGCTTTGCGCATGCTGATCAAGCGAATCGCCACCGACCGCCCCGACGATATCCAGCTGCCCCGCCGTCAATGGCTGGCGCAGTGCCTCAAGGCGAGTGCCGGCACGGTGGTGCTGACACTGGCCGGACCGCAGATCGCCTTTGGCGCCGGCATTGTCGCGGTGCGGGTCTGGCCTGCCGAGGAATACACCCGCGTCACCATCGAATCCGATGCGCCGCTGGCCGCCGTCCACCAGATGGTCCATGGCCCCGACCGCCTGGTGGTGGACATCGATGGCCTGGATCTGTCGCCGACCCTGCGCGAGCTGGTGGCCAAGATCACCTCCAACGACCCCTATATCCAGACCGTGCGCGTGGGACAGAACCGCCCGCGCGTGGTGCGGCTGGTATTCGACCTGAAGGAAGACGTCTCGCCGCAGGTGTTTACGCTGGCGCCGATCGGCAGCTACCGCAACCGCCTCGTGTTCGACCTGTATCCGGTCAACCCGCCCGACCCCCTGTGGAAGCTGGTGCGCGATACCGAGGACAAGCAGCGCCGCTTTGCCGCCACGCAGCCGCCGGCCGGCGCGGACGGCGTGTCCGGCGCGCCTGCCACTAGCGAGGAGGACGTTATCGGCGCGCTGGTGCGCAAGTTCGACGACAAGGGCGGCAACCCGGTGCCCGCCTTGCCGCCGATGGCCGCCGCCCGGCCCAAGCCGCCGGCACCGTCGGTTGCGCCATCCGTCCCGCCGCTGGCGCAGAACAATCCGCCTGCGTCCCTGCCGGCCAACAACCCGCCGGCGGACCGTCCCTTCAAGATGCGCCGCCTGCTGACGGTGGCGATCGATCCCGGCCACGGTGGCGAGGATCCCGGCGCCACCGGCGCGTCCGGCTCGCGCGAGAAAGACGTGGTGCTGCAGATCGCGCACCGCCTGCGCGCCAAGATCGATGCGCAGCCCAATATGCGCGCCATGATGACGCGTGACGCGGACTTCTTCGTGCCGCTCAATGTGCGCGTGCAGAAGGCGCGCCGGGTGCAGGCCGACCTGTTCGTGTCGATCCATGCCGATGCGTTCCTGTCGCCGGAAGCCAAGGGCGCCTCGGTGTTCGCGCTGTCCGAGCGCGGCGCATCGAGCAGCGCCGCGCGCTGGATGGCCAACAAGGAAAACGCCTCCGATCTGATCGGCGGCGCCAACATGGGCAACAAGGATGCCCAGGTGGCGCGCGTGCTGCTGGACCTGTCCACCACCGCGCAGATCAACGACAGCCTGCAGGTGGGCAAGGCCGTGCTGGCGGAGATCGGCGGCATCAACCGGCTGCACAAGGGCAGCGTGGAGCAGGCGGGCTTTGCCGTGCTGAAGGCGCCGGATATTCCCTCGATCCTGGTCGAGACGGCGTTCATCAGCAATCCGGAGGAAGAGCGCAAGCTCAACGACGAGAACCACCAGGAGCAACTGGCCAATGCCATCCTGCGCGGTATCCGCAATTATTTCGCGCGCAATCCGCCGCTGTCGAAGAATCCGTCGGTGTAATGGGTAAAGGGCGGGGCAAGAAACAAAACGGCCGGCAATCATGCCGGCCGTTTGCCATGCTACGCGGTGAAACTCAGGCGCGGGCGGCGGCGCCTTCGGGCAGCGCGTCGCGGCTGGCGTAGCGCGAGGCGATCACTGAGCATACGATCAGCTGCAACTGGTGATAGACCATCAGCGGCAGCACCAGCAGGCCCAGCGCCGGGTGGCCGGCGAACAGGATCTTGGCCATCGGGATGCCGTTGGCCAGGCTCTTCTTGGAGCCGCAGAACACCGCGGTGATCTCGTCTTCCACCGAGAAGCCGAGGCGGCGCGCGGTGAAGGTGGTGGTGGCCAGGATCACCACCAGCAGCACGGCGGCGAGCGCCATCACGGCACCGATGGTTTCCCAGCTGTATTTGTGCCACAGGCCGGCGGCCGTGGCGTCGCAGAACGAGGAATAGACGATCAGCACGATCACGCCGCGGTCGATCTTGCTGGTGATCTGCTTCTTCTTGGCAAGCCAGCTGCCGATCAGCGGGCGGGCCAGCTGGCCCAGCGCGAACGGCAGCAGCAGTTGCAGCGCCACGCCGGTCAGCGCCTTGCCCAGCGGCATCGAGGCACCGCTGGCGCTGATCACAAGGCCCATCAGCAGCGGCGTGACGGCCATGCCGATCAGGCCGGAGATGGTGGCATTGAAGATTGCGCCAGGCACGTTGCCGCGCGCCATCGAGGTCATCGCCACCGAGGAGGAAACAGTCGACGGCAGCGCGCACAGGTAGAACACGCCCAGCAGCAGTTCGGCGGGCAGCGCGTTGCGCAGGCCGAACATCAGCGCCAGCCCGACCACCGGGAAGACGATATAGGTGAAGCTCTGCACGAAGGCATGCAGGCGCCAGTGGCGCGCGCCCGCCACCAGCTTGTCGCGCGAGAGGGCTGCGCCGTGCAGGAAGAAGACCAGGGCCACGCCCAGGTTGGTCACCATGCCAAGGTGCAGCGGGCCGTCGCCGGTGCCGAGTTCCGGTGCCAGCAGCGCGATGCCGATGGCGGTGAGCATGATCAATACGAATCCGTCGATCAGGTCGTAGATTTTCTTGAAGGGTGAGAGGATGGCGGACATGACTGCAAGGTTGGATTAGGGTTTCGCCTAGTATTGGACGCCAGCGAAGCCTAGAATGCAAATTCATTTATCGCATCCATTCATCTCATAGACGCATGAATTACACCCTGCGCCAGTTGCGCGTCTTTCTTGCCGTGGTCGGGCATGGCAGTTTCAGCCGTGCCGCGGATGCCGTCGGCCTGACCCAGCCCGCGGTCAGCCGCGGCGTGGCGGAGCTTGAGGAAGCACTTGGGGTACGGTTGCTCGACCGCACCACGCGGGAGGTGGTGGTGACCGATGCGGGGCAGGCGCTGGCGCCCGCGATCGAACGCCTGCTTGGCCAGCTGGACGACACGCTGGAAGAAACGCGGCAACTCGGCGAGCGCTATCGCGGCCGCGTCGTGATTGCCAGTGCGCCCACGATTTCGGCCCGCCTGATGCCGCTCTATGTGTCGGCCTGCGCGCGCCAGTATCCGGATATCCGCCTCAGCATTCGCGATAACGTGCAGGCCGACGGCCTGGAGCAGATCCGGGCGGGGGCGGTGGATTTCGGCGTGCTGATCGATCCGCAGGCGCCCGAAGGGCTGACCATCGCGCCGCTGGCCACCGATCCGTTCTGCTTTGTGTGCCGGCGCGATCACCCGTTGGCGGATGCCGATTCCGTGCCGTGGTCGGCGCTCGATGGCATGCCGCTGGTGCTGCTCGATTTCGCCTCGGGCAGCCGGCCCCTGATCGACCGGATCTTCGCCAGTCACGGTATATCGCCCAACGTGGTGCAGGAACTGGGGCATTCGGCCAGCGTGTTCGGCATGGTCGAGGCCGGCATCGGCGCCTCGGTGTTGCCCTCGTTCTCGCTGCCGCTGCCCGCCGCGTCGCCGCTGGTCTGGCGGCCGCTGACGCCGCGCGAGGAACGCCGCATCGTCATGGTCTGCCGGGAAGACCGTTCTCTGTCGCCATCGGCGGCGGCCGTCTGGCAGATGGTGCGGAGCCTGCCGTTGCCGGCCGAGCCAGCCATGCCTTAGCCAGCGGCGGCCGGCAGGCTTAGCTGCGCGAGGCCGTCAGCATCACCGCTTCCAGTGCAAAGCTGCCGTCCTGCTTGACCAGGTAGTGGTCACGTACTTCCGCCGGCGCCAGTTGCCACAGGTGCTGGATCGCGGCCACCGCCACGGGAGGCGTGCGCATGCGCTGCACCCAGGTGGCGAACTCAAGCTCGATGCGCCAGACCGGGGACACGCTGGCGCTGAAGCCTGCGGCCTCCAGCATGGCTTGCCAGGCGGGCCCGGTGTAGTCGCGGATATGGGAAGGATCGCGCAGCAGTTCCACCGATTGCAGCCAGGTGTCGAGCAGCGGGTCTTCCGAGCCGGCAATGTCGATCAGCACGATCTTGCCGCCCGGCTTGAGCACGCGATGCATCTCCGTCAGCGCTGCCGGCACGTTGCGCCAGTGGTGGGCGCTCATGCGCGAGATCACCGCATCGAAGCTGGCATCGCCGAAGGGCAGCGATTCCGCCGCGCCCTGGCGGGTGCGGATATTGGCCAGGCCCTTGTCGCGGGCTGCCCCTTCCACCACCGCCAGCATTTCGGCTGACAGATCGTAAGCCGTCACTTCGGCTGCAACACCCGCCGCCGCGAAGCTCGCATGGCCGGCCCCGCAACCCAGATCCAGCACCCGCGCCGCCGGCAGGCTTGCCAGCTCCTGCGCAAGCTGTTGCAGGTCGGCGCCCTGGGCGTGGACCGCGCTGGTGAGGTAGGCGCTGGCGGTGGCGCCGAACTGGGCGGCAACGAGTTCTTGTTGTTGCATGAGGCTCTCCTGGCGGCGATGGCCGCTGGTGAATTCTAGTGAAGGGATTTGCAGGGATTCGGTGCTTGCCCGCTTAACGGGTTCGACGTACTGTAGCAGGCTGTTCTCCCGGTACAAGTCAGGCTTTTATCCTGGTATAAAACGCACCAGTTTCCATCCTGTCGGGATGCTTCGTGCCCGTTCCGCCCAGTACACCCAGTCCACTCATGATCGATTACGACACAACAGCCGAATCGTCCGGCCAGTCCGCCGCCGCACCCGATGCCGCCAGCGCACGCGAACTCACGCGCGAGGCCGTGCTGGGCCGCTTCCTGCGCGCGCACCGCGAGCGCGTGGCCCCGGAACAAGTCGGGCTGGCACCGGGCCGCCGGCGCCGCACGCCGGGTTTGCGGCGCGAGGAACTGGCGCAGCTGTCGGGCCTCAGCGCTACCTGGGTCACGTGGCTGGAGCAGGGCAGGCCCGTGGCGCTGTCGGCGCGCGCGCTCGCCAGCCTGGCCAGCGCCTTGCGGCTGACGCGCGCGGAGCGGGCCTATCTGTTCGAGCTGGCCGGACGGCGCGATCCGATGCAGGCGCAGGACGAACATGTCCCGGCCACGGTCCTGGCCAGCGTGGAAGCCATCGCCGGACCGGCCTATCTGCTGGACCGGCAGTGGAACGCGCTGGCCTGGAATGCCGCCGCGGCCGACCTGTTCATCGGCTGGCTCGATCCCGCCAGCGCCGAGCGCAACCTGCTGCGCAGCATGTTCCTGTCGCCGGGCTTGCAGGCACTGGTGGACGACTGGCCGCACCGGGCGGCACGGCTGGTGGCGGAATTCCGCGCGCACAGCATTCGCCATGCCGAAGACCCGCCGACGCGGGCGCTGGTGGAAGGATTGATTACCGAGAGCCAGGTGTTCCGCAAGGACTGGCTGTCGCAGGACGTGGAAGAACGCCAGGGCGGCCGCCGCGGCTTTCGCCATCCGCGGCGCGGGCTGCTGCACTTCGAGCAGCTCACGCTGGTGCCGGCAGCCGCGCCGGGGTTGACGCTGGTGATGCTGATGCCGGCGCGGGCGCTGACGGAAGAAAGCTGACGCGCCTTACTTCGGCTGCATGCGGATGGCGCCGTCGAGCCGGATCACCTCGCCGTTGAGCATGGTGTTGCCGATGATGGCGGCGACCATCTTCGCGTACTCTGCCGGGCGGCCGAGGCGCGAGGGGAACGGCACCATCTTGCCAAGGGCGTCCTGCACCTCTTGCGGCATGCCCAGCAGCATCGGCGTCTCGAAGATGCCCGGCGCGATCGTCATGCAGCGCACGCCATCGCGCGACAGGTCGCGGGCAATGGCCAGGGTCATGGCGACGACGCCGCCCTTGGAGGCGGCGTAGGCAGCCTGGCCGATCTGGCCGTCGAACGCCGCCACCGAGGCGGTGTTGATGATCACGCCGCGCTCGCCTTCGGCGTCGGGCGTGTTGCGCACCATGGCCGCGGCAGCGAGCCGGATCATGTTGAAGGTGCCGACCAGGTTGACGCGGATGGTCTTGTCGAAGGCGTCCAGCGGATGCGGGCCGTTCTTGCCGACTGTCTTGTTGGCGGTGGCGATGCCGGCGCAATTGACCAGCCCGGCCAGGCGGCCCAGCGCGGTGGCGGCGTCCACGACGGCTTGCCCGTCGGCCTCGTTGCTGACGTCGCAGCGCACGAAGCGTCCACCCAGTTCCGCCGCCAGCGCGGTGCCGGCGGCCTCGTTGAGGTCGGCGATCACCACCTTGCCGCCGGCGGCCGCCAGCATGCGGGCGCTGCCCTCGCCGAGCCCGGAGGCGCCACCAGTGACGATAAATACGTTGTCGCGGATTTCCATGCTTGTCTTCCTCGCTTGAACTTGAGTGTGTGGTTCTTTGATTTTCTGGTGCTGCGGATACGGCATGGTGACATAACGTTTACGTAAACGTCAATCCGGGCTCAAAGGACGGCGCTCAATGCCCAGAAACAAAGAAAGCGACCCGTAGGTCGCTTTCTTTGTTTCATGCAGCGCTTGCGGCGCGCAGATTACTTCAGTGCGTCGAACACGCGCGCGGTGATGTCTTCCACGCTGCCAACGCCCGCGATCTTGCGGTACTGCGGCGGCGAAACCTTGGCCGACGCATCGCCATCGGCGGCCCACCTGGAGTAGTAGTCCACCAGCGGACGGGTCTGCTGGGAGTAGACATCGAGGCGCTTCTTGACGGTCTCTTCCTTGTCGTCGTCGCGCTGGATCAGCGGTTCGCCGGTGACATCGTCCAGGCCTTCGGTCTTGGGGGGGTTGTACTTGACGTGATAAGTACGGCCCGACGCCACGTGGGCGCGGCGCCCGCTCATGCGCTCGATGATGGCGTCGAACGGCACGTCGATTTCCAGCACGTAGTCGATCGCCACGCCCGCTTCCTTCATGGCTTCGGCCTGCGGAATGGTGCGCGGGAAGCCGTCGAACAGATAGCCGTCCTTGCAATCGGCCGCCTGCAGGCGGTCCTTGACCAGGCCGATGATGATGTCGTCCGACACCAGTCCACCTGCATCCATCACCTTCTTGGCTTCCACGCCTAGCGGCGTGCCGGCCTTCACCGCGGCGCGCAGCATGTCGCCGGTGGAGATTTGGGGGATGCCGAACTTTTCGCAGATGAACTGGGCTTGCGTGCCTTTGCCGGCGCCAGGTGCGCCCAACAGGATCAAACGCATTACGGGTCCTCAGAGTTTTGAATCTGGTATGGCAGGGGGAATGGAAGGAGGGTAACGCCGAAACTTGACGCGAGGCTTACCGCGCCATCAGGTCGGCGCACCCCGGATCGGAGTCTGGTCTGTTGACGGTCGGCACGCTTTAGCCGCTGCCTCTGGCGGCGGGCGGGTACCGAACGGGCTCACTCTTCATCTCCCCACCGAGCCTTGGCCGGGCGCCCGGGCGCCCGACGGCTCTGTATCGCCGAGCATTATGCCACGAGGCGGCGCGAAATCGGCTTGCCGCGGCGGTGACATCTGTCATGACTTATGTTGTGGCTTGCGGGATCGCCGTGGTGCCCGGCGGCCACACCAAGTGCACTCAAGGTCCTTCTTGCGCCATGGCCTGTGCCCACAGCGCGCGCACGCGTTCCAGGTCGGCTTGCGTATCGACGCCCGGCGCGGGCGCGGCCGCTGTCTCCAGCACGCCGATCCGCTCGCCATGCCACATCGCGCGCAACTGCTCCAGCGCTTCGGTCTGCTCCACCGGCGACAGCGCCAGCGTCGGGAAGCGACGCAGGAATCCCGCGCGGTAGGCATAAAGGCCGATGTGGCGCAGCACCGGCATGGCGGGCAACGCCACCTGCGCGGTGGCGGCCGCCGCGGCGGGCACGCCGGCCCAGGCATCGCGGGCCCAGGGGATCGGCGCGCGGGAGAAATACAGCGCGCGGCCGCCGGCATCGCACACCACCTTCACCACGTTGGGATTGAAGACGTCGGCGATATCGCCGATCGGATGGGCGGCGGTGGCGATGGCGCAATCGGCGTGGTGCGCCAGGTGCAGCGCCACCTCGTCGATCAGGCCCGGTTCGATCAAGGGTTCGTCACCCTGGACATTGACCACGATGGCGTCATCCGCCAGGCCCAGCAACGTGGCCACTTCGGCCAGGCGGTCGGTGCCCGAGGGATGGTCGGCGCGCGTAAGCACAGCCTCGATGCCGTGCGCCGCGCAGGCCGACGCCACTTCGGGCGCATCGGTGGCGACTACCGTGCGCTGCGCCGAAGAGGCATGAGCCCGCTCGGCCACGCGCACGATCATGGGTTTGCCGCCGATATCGGCCAGCGGCTTGTTGGGCAGCCGGGTCGAGGCCAGGCGGGCGGGGATGACGACAGTGAAAGCTGGCAGCGACATGATGCGACCCGTTTATTCCGGCGAGACCAGCCTGCCGGGCACGGTCTGGCGTGCTTCATCGGCGAGCATGATGGGAATGCCATCGCGGATCGGATAGGCCAGTTTATCGACCTGGCAGATCAGTTCCTGGGCGGCACGGTCGTATTCCAGCTTGCTCTTGCACAGCGGGCAGACCAGGATTTCAAGCAGCCGGTTGTCCATCTTGCGTTTCCTTGGTGTGGCCGGCGGCGATCGCGGCACCCTGCGCGGCGGGCGCGGCCTGGGCGTGCGCGGCGACGGCGCGGCGAATTTTGTCGATCAGGCCCGCGTCGATCACGGGCGTGGTGGGGACGACCCAGATCCGCGGGTCGAGCGGGTCACTGAGGCGCTCGCATTTTACGGCATCCTTCTCGGTGATCAGGATGGCGTCGGCTGCGCGCGCGACGGGATCGCCGGCAAAGGGGTCTTCGGCGAAGTCGTAGTGGTCCGGCAGCGGCATGGTGTCGGGTGCCAGGCCGGCGGCCCGCAGGCTGGCGAAGAAGCGTTCGGGGTTGCCGATGCCGGCGGCGGCCAGCACACGCTGCCCGGCAAACGCGGACAAGGGCCTGGCCATGGCCGGATCGGCCAGTTGCCAGGCGTCGTCGAGCACCAGGCGCATGCCATAGACATCCGGCTTGTCCGCGCTGGCGCGGAAGTCGGGGTCATTGATCAGGGTGGCGTCGCGCCGGCGCGAGAGCGATTCGCGCAGCGGGCCCGCCGGCAGCAGCAGGCCGTTGCCGCCCATGCGCGTATCGAACATCACGATCTCGAAATCGCGTTGCAGCTTGTAGTGCTGCAGGCCATCGTCGAGCAGCAGCACGTTGATGCCGGGATGCGACACCAGCATGGTCTGCGCGCACAGCGCGCGGTCGGGGAAGACCCAGACCGGCACGTCGGTGGCGCGGGCGATCAGCAGCGGCTCATCGCCCACGTCCTTGGCCTGCGAGGTTGGCTTGACCCGGCGCGGGTGCTTGAGCGTGACGCCGTAGCCACGCGAAACCACGCCCGGACGCAGGCCGGCTTCGGCCAGCGCATGCGCCAGCGCGATGACCGCCGGCGTCTTCCCGGTACCGCCCACCGTCACGTTGCCCACAACGATCACCGGCATCGGCAGCCGCGTCGAACGGTACCAGCCGCGCCGATATGCCAGCCGCCGCCAGCCGCTGATCAGGCCGAACAGCCACGACAGCGGCAGCATCAGCCAGGCGAACCAGCCGCGGCGCTGCCATTGGGCGGTCACGAAGTCGGCAAGGGCGTGGCGGGGAGCGGACATGGGCGTGGTTGGCTGGGCAGGGCGGTAGTGTTGCGTTGTGAAGGGCGGGAAGCGAGGGCGCGGCGAACCGGCGCCCCGGGCGGGCAGCACCGGCATCACCGGCATGCTACCTAGCCATTATGGGCACCTTGCGGCGCCCCCCGCAAGCCGCGGCTTGCGGGAATCGGGTATTGGGTGTCTGGCCGGTCAGCGCGCCTGCGAGCTTTGCGTGGCGAAGGTCAGGCGGGGCAGTCCGGCCAGGCGGGCGGCTTCCATGACATTGATCACGGACTGGTGCGTGGCCTGCGCATCGGCATTGACGATCAGCACCGGCGGCTGGCCGTCGGCCGGGCCGGCAACCTCGCGCAGGCGCTGGGCCAGGCTGGTCACGTCCTGCTGGTCCATGACCTGCTTGTTGATCGAATAGACACCCTTGGCCGACACGGACACCACAATCTCGCCGGGGCGCTGTTGCGCCTTTTCGGCGTCGGCGGTCGGCAACTGGATCTGCAACTCGGTATAGCGCGAGTATGTGGTCGTGATCATCAGGAAGATCAGGATCACGAGCAGGACGTCGATCAACGGGATGAGGTTGATCTCCGGTTCTTCGCGCCGCTGGCGGGATCGGAATTGCATGGCGGGTCAGGCGCGGCGCTGCGGCAGGATGGCGTCCAGGAAGGCGGTGGCGCGGAACTCCAGTTCCGCCACGTAATCGTCCACGCGGCGGCGGAAGTAGCGCCAGAAGATCAATGCCGGGATCGCGATGATCAGGCCGAATGCGGTGTTATAGAGTGCCACCGAGATGCCGTGGGCCAGTTGCTCGGGGCTGGCGCCAGACCCGCCCTGGCTGCCGAAGATCTCGATCATGCCGATCACGGTGCCCAGCAGGCCCATCAGCGGCGCCACCGAGGCGATGGTGCCGAGGGCGTTCAGGTAGCGCTCCAGCTCGTGCGCCACCGCGCGGCCAGCCTCTTCCACCACTTCCTTGGCGGCATCGCGGGAGGTATGCGGCTGCAGCACCACATGGCGCAGGCCTGCGGCCAGCACGCGGCCCAGCGGAGAATTCTGTTCCAGCGTATTGACCACCTCCGGCGTGGCACGGCGTTGCTGTGCCACCGACAGGGCTTCGTCGTACAGCTTGGGCGGCAGCACCTTGCTGCGCTTGAGGCTCAGGAAACGTTCGACGATCAGCGCGAGAGCGATGACCGAAGCCAGCAACAAGGGCCAGATCGGCCAGCCGGCCGCTTGAATGATAGAAAACACGTGGGACCCCGATTCGACAGCTTGTCTCTCATGCCAGCCGCCGCGGCCGTTCGCGTGCTGGCTGTGTTCGAAAAAATCAGGCGCCACTCTAACCCGCTGCACCGGGCGCGGCAAGACGCAGCACCGTGTTGTATCGGAAGCGCATCGCGCGCCGTGGTGCCCGGGGCGTCGACTGGCGGGATGTCCACATGGAACAGGGACAGCGCTGTGGATGAATTGTGGACAGTGGGCTGACAAAGAGGTCAAGCTACTGATTCGAAAGGAAAAATTGTATATCGCTTAAAAAATGGGCAGCCGGCGAATGGCGAAGACATCCTCCGACCGGCCGGGAAACGGCCAACGCTCAGGCGCCGGCTATCCACATTAAAACAGGACAGTGCTGTGGACCGGTTGTGGACAGAAGCCTGAAAGGACACCTAACTCATTGATTTAAAAGAGGGGTGGAGGGGGTGCTTAAATAATGTGCAGAGCGCGCCAGATGGGGCCGCCAGAGCGCTGTCTGCCTCCGAAAAGGGAAAAATCCGGCCAAGTCTCCCCCTTTCCACATTCATCCGGGACAGTCTTGTGGACGGGTTGTGGAAAACTATCTGAGAAGCGCTGTAACCCATTGATTGGAAAACACTTCATTGTTGTTGATTAAAAAATGGGCAGAGCTTGTTTAACGGGGCCATGTCGGCAGCCCGGCCGACTTCCGGGGTGTCGGGACTTGGCGCCTCGAAAAAGCGCCGCAAAAGGCGCGCCTGGCCAATCGGCGACACTGTGTCAGTGACTTTCAGTGGGTTATCCACAAGCGGGACTCTTCCGGCAAGGTTGTCCAGAAAAAATGTGGATAACTTTGTGAACAAGCCGGGGGTGCTGCCGGTAAGTCGTTGACGCATAAGGGGTTTGCTTACATTGCCTAAAAAATAAGACGGCGGAAAGGGCATAAGAATCAAAGGCTTGTGTCAAGTCGCACGGTCTGGAGGGGTGGTTGCATCGCGAATGCAGGGAGGCTTGACAGACAGGTTATGCTGTGGACATGTCCATTCCACGCCGCTTGCCCGGCCGTGCGCCATGTCAGAACCGCTGAACTTTTCGCGTGAACCGCAGCCTATGGCGCCTCCCGGCGCGCGCGAAGCGATCCCTGTCGGGGAGCTCAACCACGCTATCGCCCAGGTGCTGGAACGCAACTTTCCACTTACCTGGGTCCGGGGCGAAATCTCCAACTTCACACGCGCCGCGAGCGGCCACTGGTACTTCTCGCTCAAGGATGCGCGCGCCCAGATCCGCTGCGTGATGTTCCGCGGCCGCAACCAGCATGTCGGCTTCATGCCGCGCGAGGGCGAGGCGGTCGAGGTCAGGGCGCTGGTGTCCATGTACGAGGCACGCGGCGAATTACAGCTCGGCGTGGAGGCCATGCGCCGCGCGGGTCTCGGCAATCTCTATGAGGCATTCCTGCGGTTGAAGGAAAAGCTGTCCCAGGCCGGGCTCTTCGCGCCCGAGCGCAAGCGGCCCGTGCCCGCCCATCCGCGCACCATCGGCGTGATCACCTCGCTGCAGGCCGCCGCGTTGCGCGATGTGCTCAGCACGCTGCGCCGGCGCGCGCCGCATGTGCCGGTCGTGGTTTACCCTGTGCCGGTCCAAGGTGCCGGCGCGGCGGCCAGGATCGCCGCGATGATCGATACCGCCAGCGAGCGCGACGAGTGCGACGTGCTGATCCTGTGCCGTGGCGGCGGCAGCATCGAGGACCTCTGGTCGTTCAACGAGGAAAGCGTGGCGCAGGCGATTGCCCGCTGCGCCGTGCCCGTGGTATCCGGGGTTGGCCATGAAACCGACTTCACTATTGCAGATTTCGTCGCCGACGTGCGCGCACCGACGCCTACCGGTGCAGCCGAGCTGGTCAGCCCGGACCGCGCCCACATGCTGATGCAGGCCAACCGCGCGCGCGATGCGCTGGCCCAGGGCATGCAGCGCCAGCTCGACCGGCGCGCGCAGAACCTGGACTGGCTGGCCCGCCGGCTGCGCAGCCCGCAGGCCCAGTTGCAGGAGCGCCGCGTGCAGGTCGACAACCTGATGCGCCACCTGCGTTCCGCGCTGCGCGATACGGTGGCGGCCCAGCGGCACCGGCAGCAGGTGCTCGCCATGCGCTGGGCGGCCGGGCGTCCCGACCTTGCGCTGGCCCAGGCCGAACTGCGCCGGGCCGCCCTGCGGCTGCGCGACGCCACGCAGCGCCAGCACGAGCGCGCCGTCCAGCGCTGGCAGCGCGCCGCCGGCTCGCTGGAACTGCTGGCGCCGCAACGCACCCTGGAGCGGGGCTACGCCGTGCTGCTGGACCAGCGCGGCCGCGCATTGCGCTCGCCGGCCGAGTTGCATGCGGGCTCGACGATCGAAATCCATCTGGCCGAAGGCGTGGCCGACGCCGGCATCGCCAGCGTGCAGCCCCGGCTGGCCGAGCTGTAGGCGTGGCGGCGCGTCGGCGGGCCGCCGACAGCGCTCGCATATCGATCAAACTAATATGATCGAAGGGGCTTTGTTTGCCGCGTTTGCGCGGGTATGGCAAGTCCCCTACAATCGACAATTCCTGATCTTCAACCCCACAGAAAGAGACAGAACAATGGAACATACTCTCCCCCCGCTGCCCTACGCTCATGATGCGCTCGCCCCGCACATCTCCAAGGAGACCCTGGAGTTCCACCACGACAAGCATCACCAGACCTACGTCACCAACCTGAACAACCTGATCAAGGGCACCGAGTTCGAAAACTCGACGCTCGAAGAGATCGTCAAGAAGTCTTCCGGCGGTATCTTCAACAACGCCGCCCAGGTGTGGAACCACACCTTCTACTGGGATTCGCTCAAGCCCAACGGCGGCGGCCAGCCCACCGGCGCTCTGGCCGATGCCATCAACGCCAAGTTCGGCTCCTTCGACAAGTTCAAGGAAGAATTCACCAAGACCGCGGTCGGTACCTTCGGTTCGGGCTGGGCGTGGCTGGTGAAGAAGGCCGACGGTTCGCTGGACCTGGTCTCGACCTCCAACGCCGCCACTCCGCTGACCACCGATGCCAAGCCGCTGCTGACCTGCGACGTGTGGGAACACGCTTACTACATCGACTACCGCAATGCCCGTCCGAAGTACGTCGAGGCATTCTGGAACGTCGTGAACTGGGACTTTGCCAGCAAGAATTTCGCGGGTTGATTTCGCGCTGCCGCCGAGCGGCGGCGGCTTGCGCACCGGACAACTCCGCTGCGTGAACCGCGCCGCGGAACGGCAAACGGAAAAGGGCCCATCGGGGCCCTTTTCCGTTGTTGCGCCGCGATGTTCGCGTTCAGCCGTCCCGCCGGCTCAGGCGAACAGGTCCATGCCTTGCACAAGGCGCTTCGCCAGGCGCGGCTGCTTCAACTGATCCAGCCACCATTGCAGCGCGCGGCCCTCATGGTCGCCCCGCCAGGCGACGTAGAGCGTATTGGGCTCGCGCGGATCGGCCGTGCGTTTTTCCACCAGTTCGCCACGCCTGAGCAGCGACGCCACCCGGTACCGCGGCAGCCAGCCGACACCGAGTCCTTCGCGCTGCGCCAGAATCTTGGCGCGCATGCTCGGCACCGCCAGCGAGGCTTGCCCGCCGACCAGGCCGTAGGCGCGTCCCGCCGTGCCGCGCGATGAATCGGCTACCACCACCGCGCGGTGTGCCGAGATGCGTTCCCGCGTGAGCGGTCCTGCCACGCTGGCGAGCGGATGGCGCGGCGCCACGGCGAATACCCACTCCACCACGCCCAGTTCGAACCAGCGCAGTCCTGGAATGGCGGGCGGCTCGTTGGTCGCTCCGACGATCACATCCGCGCGGCCATCGCGCAGCGCTTCCCAGGTGCCGCTAAGGACTTCGTGGGTCAGGCGAATCGCCACGCCGGACTGCAACGTGTCGAAGCTGCGGATCACGGGCATCAGCGATTCGAACTCCAGCACCTCGTCGGTGACGATCCACAGGCGGTCTTCCCAGCCGCTGGCGGCNCTGGCGACCTGCCGCACGCGCTGCGTCATGCGGGCTACGTCCTGCATCAGCCGTGCGGCCTCGTCGGCCAGCAGGTGTCCGGCCGGCGTCAGCTGCAGCCGGTAGCGGCGGCGGTCGAACAACAGTGCGTCGAAGCGGCCTTCGAGTTGCCGCGCGGCATGTGAGATGGTCGATGGCGCTTTGCCAAGGCGGGCTGCCGCGCGGGACAGGCTGCCGCTTTCCCTGATGGCTTCCAGTAACGCCAGTTCGTCTTCCGACAACATGTTCAATTCCGTCGAACGAGTTCATCGGGAAAATCGTACGGCAAAACGGCGCCGCCGGGGCAGTATTCATGCACAGCATTTCATCGCATTCCCGAACCCCATTTTGTTTGCGGTGCCATCGGCCAGGCAACCAGTCCTGCGGCGGCGCTGTCACCGGAGAACGTCATGACCCTCATCCACCGCATGGCACGCCGTATCAGCGTCGCGGTACTCATGTCCAGCGTAGCCGCGCTCACATTCGCTGCGTTCGCCTTCCTGGCGCCCGCCAGCGCGGCGGAGCGCGCCGGCAGCAGCGCGGTCCGGCCACATACGATCCACGCAAATGGCGTCACGTTGCACTATCTTGAAACCGGGCAAGGCAGCGGCACGCCCGTCGTGCTGCTGCACGGCTACGCGGAAACCAGCCATATGTGGCTGCCCTTGATGACTCGGCTCGGTGACAAGCGTGTCGTGATCGCACCGGACCTGCGCGGCGCCGGCGCGTCGGAAGTCACGCCGTCGGGCTATGAGAAGAAGAACCTCGCGCAGGATATTCACGCAATGGTCCAGGCGCTTGGCTACCGCAAGGTCAACATCGTCGGCCACGATATCGGCCTGATGGTGGCCTACGCCTACGCGGCGCAGTACCCGGACGAAGTGGAGAGCGTGACGCTGATGGATGCGTTCCTGCCCGGCGTGGGCGACTGGCAGAAGGTCTGGCTGCTGCGCGACAAGTGGCACTTCAATTTCTACGGCGATACGCCGGAGAAGCTGGTGAAGGGACGCGAGCGCACATACTTCGAGCATTTCTGGAACGACTTCGCCGCCGACCCGGCGCGCTCGGTGCCGGAAGCCAGCCGGCAGCGCTACGCCGCGGCCTACGCCCGGCCTGGCCGGATGCGCGCGGGGTTCGAATTCTTTCATGCGTTCCCGCGGGATGCCGAGGATTTCGCTGCCCTGGCGAAGCAGCCGCTGCCGATGCCCATGCTGGTGCTGGCCGGCGAGAAGGCGTCAGGTAATTTCCTGATCGACCAGGCGCGCCTTGTCGCCACCCATGTGCAAGGCGTGATCGTCAAGGGCTCGGGGCACTGGCTGATGGAAGAAGCGCCGGGGCAGACCATCCCGGCCATCGTGAGCTTTATCAACGCACCGTCGCAAGCAGTTGGCGCCGACTGAAAAATCTGGCGCATCATCGCGCCACCAGGAGTATCGAAATGGGACTGCTCGTCAACGGAAAATGGCAAGACCGCTGGTATGACACCGCATCCACCGGGGGCCGCTTCGTCCGCAAGGACGCGGCCTTCCGCAACTGGGTAACGCCCGACGGCGCGGCCGGCCCGAGCGGCGTTGGCGGCTTCAGGGCCGAAGCCGGCCGCTATCATCTCTACGTGAGCCTGGCATGCCCGTGGGCACACCGCACGCTGATCATGCGTGCCCTGAAAGGGCTCGAAGACATGATCAGCGTCTCCACCGTCCACTGGCTGATGCGGGGCGAGGGCTGGACCTTCGCCGAGGGCCCGGGCGTGGTCCCCGACACCGTCAACGACGCGCGCCTGCTGCACCAGGTTTATACCGCGGCCGCCCCGGACTACACCGGACGCGTGACCGTGCCCGTGCTGTGGGACAAGACGCAATCGACCATCGTCAGCAATGAGTCGTCGGAGATCATCCGGATGTTCAACGCGGCCTTCGATCACCTGGGCGCCAGGGCCGGCGACTACTATCCGGAGGCATTGCGCAGCGAGATCGACGAGGTCAATGCGAGGGTGTACGACACCGTGAACAACGGCGTCTACAAATCCGGATTCGCCACCACGCAAGCCGCCTATGAAGAGGCGGTCGCGCCGCTGTTCGAGACGCTCGACTGGCTTGAGCAGCGCCTGGGGACGCGACGCTTCCTGACCGGCGATGCTCTCACGGAGGCCGATATCCGCCTGTTTACAACGCTGGTCCGCTTTGATGCGGTTTATGTCGGCCACTTCAAATGCAACCTGCGCCGCATCGCCGACTACAAGAACCTCGCGGCCTACACGCGGGATATCTACCAGCTTCCCCGTATCGCGGAGACGGTCAGTATCGAGCACATCAAGCGGCACTATTACGAGAGCCATCTCTCGATCAATCCGTCAGGCGTAGTGCCGGCGGGTCCTGTGCTTGATTTCGCCTCGCCGCCGGACCGCGCGCGGCTGGCGTCATGAGTCACCGGCGCGCGGCATCTGTTGCGCAGCGCTCTCGTTCATGCTTCGCGAGCTCGCCCGCGTGCTTGCGCTTTCCGACCTTCTCTTCGCCAGCGAGTCCAGCCGCCATGATGTTCCGTCGCCAATCCTTGTTCGCCATGCTCATCGCGGCCATCGCCGCCACGTCTCCGTCCGTGCTGGCCGCCACGGCTGACGATGGCCCGGCATACGGGCCAGAACTGCAAGGCTTCGACTACCCGGCCCCCGTCCGGCAGTTCGCGTTCACCTCGCAGGGCGAGGCGATGCATATGGCCTACATGGACATCAGGCCGGAGCACGCTAACGGCCGCACCGCGGTTTTGCTGCACGGAAAGAATTTCTGCGCGGCGACCTGGGAAGGCACCATCAAGGTGCTCAGCGCGGCCGGCTATCGCGTTATCGCGCCTGACCAGATCGGTTTTTGCAAGTCCAGCAAGCCGGCGCGCTATCAGTACTCCTTCCAGCAGCTCGCGCGCAATACCCACGCCTTGCTCGAATCGGCCGGCGTCGGCCAGGCCACGGTGATCGGCCATTCGACTGGCGGCATGCTGGCCATGCGCTATGCGCTGATGTACCCGCAGCAAACGGAGCAGCTTGCGCTGGTCAACCCGATCGGCCTCGAAGACTGGAAGGCGAAGGGCGTGCCGTCGCTGTCGGTCGACCAATGGTACGCACGCGAGCTGGCCACCAGCGCCGACAAGATTCGCGGCTACGAGCAGGCAACCTACTATGTGGGCACGTGGCGTCCCGAGTACGAGCCGTGGGTGCAGATGCTGGCGGGCATGAACCGCGGTCCGGGCAAGCAGCAGGTGGCCTGGAATTCCGCGCTGATCTACGACATGATCTTTACACAGCCCGTCGTGTACGAGCTGGGCGCGCTCAAGACGCAGACCCTTCTGCTGATCGGCGACAAGGACACCACGGCGATCGCCAAGGATGCCGCGCCGCCCGAAGTCCGCGCGAAAGTCGGCAACTATCCGGCGCTGGCGCAGCTCACCCTGAAGGCGCTGCCGAATGCGAAACTGGTCGAGTTTCCGGACCTGGGCCACGCGCCGCAGATGCAGGATCCCCAGGCCTTCCACAAGGCGCTGCTCGATGGGCTTGCGGCATTGCCCGCAAGCCGCTAGCGCTAACCACGGGTGAGCGCCGGCAAGTCCCCGGCAGGTAAAGTGCCTCGGCCTGCTTGCGGCACGCGGGCTATGCCTGCTCAATCGATGGAGCGTGCTCCGGCTGCTGGCCGCCAGGCAGGGACCGGCAGGGCCGCTCAGGGCATCATCAGCTTGATCGGCTTGGTCAGTGTCTGCCTGGTGGTGGCATAGCCGGCCCAGGGATCCTCCTGCCGCGCGCGGAGGCGTTCGTGCAGATTGGTGATGGTCCACCGCGCACTGGATTCGATGCTGTCCAGCTCGTCCCAGGCAAGTGGCACGGAAACGCCAAGCCCGGGACGCGCCCGCGCGGAAAAGGCGGCCACCGTGGTGGCGCCGAAGCCGTTGCGCAGGTAGTCGATAAAGGTCTTGCCGACGCGGTTGCGGGGCCCGCTCCTGGCCACGAAGCGTTCCGGCACGATGCTGGCCATGTGCAACACGACTTGCCTGGCGAATTCCTTGACGGTCTCCCAGTCGTGGCGCGCGGAGATCGGTACTACTACGTGGAGACCCTTGCCGCCGCTGCTCTTCAGGAAGCTGCGCAGGCCCAGCTCATCCAGCACGGTCTTCATCATCGCGGCGCCTTCGCGTACGTGGTTCCACGGCACCCCTTCGCCGGGATCCAGGTCGAAGACCACCCGGTCCGGCCTGGCAAGCCCGCGCTTGTTGGCATTCCATGTATGGAACTCGATCACGTTGAACCGGGCTGCCGCGACGATGCCCGCTTCCGTGGCAATTTCAAGCAACGGCGGATGGTCCGGCCATAGCGCGGGATCGAGTGTGTTGATGCCGGGCATGCGCAATGCATCCCCGTGCTTCTGGAAGAACAGCTCGCCGTCGATGCCACTGGGGCCGCGCACCAGCGCCACGGGCCGGCCGCGCAGATGCGGCAGCAGCAGCGGGGCGATGGCCTCGTAGTACCCCACGAGGTCGCCTTTGGTCAGTCCGGTCGAGGCATCGATGACGCGCCCGGCATGGCTGATGCGCACGCGCGGTGCGGCGGATGTCTCGGGCGTTGCCTTGGCTGTCCCGGTGGAGCGTGTCGCAGGCTTGTTCTTGTGCTTGTGCTTGCCATCCGGCCCGATCTGCGCAGCGCGTTCCACCGCGACCGCGGCGGCCGGCTTGTCGGTGCGCAGGCCGTGGAACACGGCATGGCGCACACGGCCTTCCCGCGTCCAGCTGCCGAAGGAAATCTCGGCCACGAGCCTTGGTTTCACCCAGTGCGACGGCACCCTACCTGCCGGCTCGCCCGCGCAAGCGGAATCCAGCGGCGAGGCATCCTGCCGCAGGGCAACGAGCCTGCGCGCAAGGCTGGACAACGTATCCGCATCGAAGCCAGTGCCGACCTTGCCGGCATAGCGCAGCCGCCCGCGCTCGTCATGCACGCCGAGCAGCAGCGCGCCGATCCCCTGGCGGGAGCCGGCGGGATCGGTATAGCCGACCACCACGAACTCCTGGCGCTGCGTGCACTTCAGTTTGATCCAGGCGCGTGAGCGGGTCGACACGTAGGGCGCATCGGCACGCTTGCCGATTACGCCTTCGAGCCGGAGTTTGCAGGCAACCGGCAGCAACTCGGCGGCGCTGGCCTCGAAGCTCTCGCTAAAGCGCAGGTGATCGCAAGGCCTGGCTGTCAGCGCGCGGCGCAACATGTCCCTGCGCACGGATAGCGGCACCTTGCGCAGGTCGAAGCCGTTGCAATACGGCAGGTCGAACAGGAAGTACCGGATTTCGTCGAGTTGCGCGTTTTCAAATGCATTCTGCAGGGCCTGGAAATCGGTCCTGCCGTGCTTGTCGGCGATCACGATCTCGCCGTCGAGCCAGCCGGACTGCAGGCCAAGGCCTGCGACAGCCTGCGCCAGTCCGCGCAGCTTGCTGGTCCAGTCGTTGCCGTTGCGCGTGAACAGGCGCACCTTCTTGCCTTCGACGCGGGCGAGCAGGCGGTAGCCGTCGAACTTGATTTCGTATAGCCATTTGTCATCGGCCGCCGGTGGTTTGTCGACCAGGGTCGCCAGTTGCGGTGCCAGCATGGGAGGCAGGGCGGCCGACCTGGCGGCGGACGGCATATCGTCGGGACCCAGGGAAGCCGTGGCCCGGCTGACGGCGCTCGCGGCCTTGCGTTCCGCGTTTTGCGCCAATCTGCCCGCTGGCCTCGCGCTGGCTTTGCGCTTGGCGGGCAGCACGCTGTCGGGCAGTGCTGCCACGATGTCGAATGACGCCGCCGCGCGCGCTTCTTCGTCGCGTTCCTTGATCAGCAGCCAGGCGGGCTTGTCCGCATCCTGGTCGCACCTTGCGTGCATGCGTACCAGCGTCCAGTGCCCGTGCAGTTTTTCTCCATGCAGGGAGAACTTCAGCTTGCCTTCGCGGTATCCCGCATGCGGGTCGCCGGTGGGCACCCAGGTGCCGCGATCCCACACGATGACCGTACCCGCGCCGTATTGCCCCGGAGGAATCACGCCCTCGAAGGAGCCGTAGTCGAGCGGGTGGTCCTCGACCTGCACAGCCATGCGCTTGTCGGCGGGGTCCAGGCTTGGCCCCTTGGGCACCGCCCAGCTTTTCAGCGTACCGTCGAGTTCCAGGCGAAAGTCGTAGTGCAGGCGCCGGGCCGCGTGTTTTTGCACAACGAAGGACAGCCTGGCGGCAGGCTTGACCTTTGTCCCCCTGGGCTCGCTGGTGACGCTGAAGTTGCGTTTCTGGCGGTATTTTTCCAATGGTCCTGGCATCTCGTACACCTTGGAAGGCAGGTCAGCGATAGTCCGCGCAAGGCGGCCGGGGCGCGGGGAATCAGCCCGGCCGGCAGGGTTGTGCGCAATGCGTCGCAGCAATCGTGCCCGGCACATCTGAAGATGTTAGCCAAGGGAATGAATCCTGCATGGAGACAGGGCACTTGCGCTTGTGCCGCACCCAGGGCGCGCGAACGGGCAGGCGCTTACCTGACAAGGATCCCCCAGTTTGCATTTTCTACGACCCCCGCGGGCCACGATTTGCAATATATGCCGTGCTGCCGCCGCTTTGATAATGTCCACGATGGGCGGGAAGCCATCGGCCCGCCAGGCATGGCAGGTAGCGATCGGCCTTGCCGCCGTCGCACTCGGTCTGCGGGCCGGCGTCGCCTGCGCCGAGGTGGCCGAGCCGGCGTCTTCCGTGGAGGCGGCGCAGTGCGGGGACCTGATCGCGATCGTGCGGGATAGCCTGGATAGGGAGGTGGCGGTGTCTTGCGCCCGTTCCGGCGCTTCGTCGTGCAGCGAGCGCAAGCGTCCCCTGCTTGCCATCACGACGTATATCCAGCAGCGGACTGCCGCCGGCAGCGACGATTGCGAGACATTGCTCGAGGTGAATCGCCGGCTGCGCGCGTTGCCCGCAAGGCACTGACACATCCTGTCCACGACAAGCTGTTGCGCTGCGGCCCGGGCGGTGGCGCATTGCCATGGCGCTGGCCAGATGCCGGCAGGGGGCGTGGCGGTGCTACCATTCGCGCTGCTTGCCAGCGTGGGCATCATGCCCAGGCGGCGGACTTCGACTTTTGCAGGGGAATCTGGATGGATCCGACAGTAGTGATCAGCACCTTCGAACGCATTGCCAATGACGAAACGGTCGAGCTATCGGTGGACGACGCCGTGGCCGGGCTGGCAGCGCTGCTAGCCAGCGAGACATTTTCCGACGCGGCGCGGGCGCTGCTGGAAAAGGTGGGCGCCACGCTCTATCGCGTGAGCTTGGACGGCCACCAGGACTAAACGGCGGCTGCTCGCACGGGTGGAGCGGTGCCGTCTCAATAGACGGGCGCCTCGCCATCCGGGCGGTGCTTGAAGCGGCGGTGCACCCAGTAGTATTGCTCCGGCATGTCGCGCACCTGGGTTTCCAGGAATGCGTTCATGCGCAGCGCGTCGGCCTTCTCGTCGCCCGAGGGATAGCCCGCCATCGCATCGAATATCTTCAGCTTGTAGCCGCGGTAGCCGGGCAGGACCGAGGTTGTGAACGGTACGACACGCGCGCCGCTAAGCGCGGCGAGGCGGGATACCGAGGTAAGCGTGCAGGCCTGGACGTTGAAGAACGGCACGAATACCGAGTCGCGCAAGCCAAAGTCCATGTCCGCGGCGAGCATCAGCGGCGTGCCTGACTTAAGCGCCCGCAGTGCCTGCCGCACGCTGCCGTTGCGCGGGATCATCTCGGTGCCGAACCTGCCGCGCTGCTGCCTCGCCAGCTGTTCCAGCAAGGGGTTGGACATCTTGGAGTAGAGCGAGGCCACCGGGTGCCTGATCGAATAGAACATGCAGCCGGCCTCGATCGCCACGAAATGGAACCCCAGGAAAATGGTCGGGCCGGCGTCGGCATTGCCGAGTTCGATGGCGGAGTCCAGTTCGACGAGGTCGTTCAGCCTGCCGGCGTCGCCATACCATTGCACGCCGCGCTCCAGGTAGCTCCGGATCACATGGCTGAAATGTGCCTCTCCCAAAGCATGCCGGTGCGACTCGCTTGCATCCGGAAAGCACAGCCGCAGGTTGGTCTGCACGACGCCGCGGCGCCGGCTCGGAATGCGATATAGCAGGGCGCCAAGGCCCATGCCGATACGTGCGCACACGCTGTAGGGTAGTGCGGCGAGCAAACGCAGCAGGCTGATGGTGAAAAAAAGTCCGATGCGCTGGATCATCCAGGTCCTGAAAGATTACCGCGCCGTGTGCTTCGCGCCGCCGTAGCGCGGTTTGCGCGGGCGTGCGGCATGGTCTCAGTGAGATCGCGGCAGTGAGTGGTGAGGGCCAGCGGGAGCAGCGTGCCGACGAAGATGGGAAATGGCCCTGCGGCCTATGTCACTGCAGGTCCTGAGCCAGCGTTTGTTGCAGGGCAAGTTGCCAGCCCTGCGTATCGACGTTCTTTTCGTCGCGGTAGATCCAGCTGGTGGCGCAAGCCTGGCACACGAAAGTGCTGATAGTGCTCGCGGGGCGGCGTGGCACCTTGATGCGCTGCGTGTCGGTGATCCTGAGCATGGCATGCCCCGGCGAACCACCGCGGTTGGCTTCGATGGCGAGGCAGGCTGGGCAAGGCGACATGCGGAATCCGGCAGCGGTAGGTGGGTGACTGTAGCACGTTCATGCGGCCACAAACCGTCACGGGCGAGGGTGCCCGGACGCTAAATCGGGCCCATCCGCCATCCTTGGCGCACTTTCTTTGCAGCCACGTTGACATGCCTCTTCCATGCCTGTATAAATGTTGATGCAGGATCTTTCAAGCGGTTACTCAGATGTTATGGATCGTCCCTCCAAGCGGCGATTCGTTTGCTCCATGTTCCTTCCTTGATCGTCATGCCTGGTGAGCAATAGGCTCATCCAGAACTTTTAAGGTTTAAAGGATATCCAGCATGGAAACCGGTACCGTCAAGTGGTTCAACGACTCCAAGGGCTTCGGCTTCATCACCCCTGACGCAGGCGGCAACGACCTGTTCGCGCATTTCTCGGAAATTCAAGGCGGCGGTTTCAAGTCGCTGCAAGAAGGCCAGAAGGTGCGTTACGTCGCAGGCGTTGGCCAAAAGGGCCCCGCAGCGACCAAGATCGAGCCGATCTGATCGAGCCGAATCGAATCGCCTAGAAAAAGCCCCGCCTAGCGGGGCTTTTTTTTTACCGACCGGGAATCAGCGAGGCGCCTGCGCCAAATCATCATGCCTGTGGTCGAACCCATCCTTCTTGCCGCCGTCCGCGTCTCGTCCTTCGACGGCCAGCAACCGCTCACCAATGCGAGTGGCTTTTTTTTCGAGCGCGACGGGCGGCTCTTCGTGGTGACCAGCCGCCATGTGCTGCTCGATGAGCCGAGCAAACATCACCCCGACCGCATCGAGATAGAACTGCATAGCCAGCCGGAGAACATGGCCGACTCGATCGGCTTTTCGATTCCGCTGTACCGCGATGGCCTTGCGGTCTGGCGGGAAGGCGAGGATGGCGGCGGCCCGGTCGATGTCGGGGTGGTGGAGCTGGAGCGCAAGGCGCTGCCGCCGAAGCTTGTCTACAGGGCTTTCACGCCGGAGCACCTGGCGCGGCCGTCGGACCACGTCGAGGTGGGCGATTCGCTGTTGATCGTGGGATTCCCGCTGGGTTTTCATGATGCGCTTCATCATCTGCCGGTGGCGCGCCAGGCGGTGGTCGCATCCGCTTACGGATTGCGTTTCCAGGGCCAGGGTTTTTTCCTCACGGATGCAAGGACCCATCGCGGCACGAGCGGTGCGCTGGTGGTCTCGCGCATGCGCGATGGCCGGGGCGAGAAACTGGACCTGCCGTGGATGCTGCTGGGCATTCACTCTGCCCGCTTCGACGTGGGTTCGCGCGACCTGGCGGAGGACGAGGTGCTCGGACTGAATTCGGCCTGGTATGCGGACATGCTGCTGACCCTGACCGAGCCGGCGAAGGTGGCGCCAGCAAGGACGGCTCCGGGCGCGGCCGCGCCTGTTGCCCCCACGCCAGCCGCGCCGTCCGCCGGGTCGCCTTTCCCGGCGCCTTCCACATCTCCAGAGCCGCCAAAATAAAGGTGATGATGCTGCGCCTATAGGAGTAGAGTGGGGATCAATGTAACTGCGGAGCGCATCATGGACGCCAATCCGATTGCCAGCTACAAAGGGTTCGATTTGTACCCCCTTGTGTTCAAGCATGCGGTGGTGCGCACGTGGCCGGAGCGCAGGCCCGACAGGACCTTCGATGCCGCCGTTGTGATCTGCCGCGAAGGTGGTGAACCCGAGGGCGAGAAAGCCCGTACTTTCCGCCTGGATACAGTGCCTTGGGACAATATTGGTGCCGCGCGCCGTGGTGTCGTCCGATACGCCGAGGACATCATCAACGGCGCGATCCCCGGGCAATCCGTCGTATCGCTCTGACGCCTGTCGCGATATGCGGCAGGGTCCGCTGTGGTGCGAGGGTGGAGCGGATTCGCGCGCCGCGGCTGTATCGCCCATCGGCCAGGCGATGGGCCGCTTATCCGCCTGGCCGGTGCCATGATAGATCTCGTTGCCTTCGTGAAGCCCGTGCTTGATGAGATCACCGGGCAAGATGTCAGGACCTGGATGACAGGACAGCGCGTAGTCACCGCGAACTGGCAGATCCCTGATGCCGGAAGCCTTGCCTGGTCCGCCAGGACGCTTGAAATCGAGATGGCGCAGGAAGTCGCGGAACAGCTGAGCAGTGCCGACCAGCGCGCCTTATATCAACTGCAACGCAGCCTTGACCGGTTTTTGCGCGCACGCCTTGGTGTCCATTGCAAGCAGGACAGGCCAGGGAAAGCGATCGCGATTGTCGTCGATCGCCTGATGGCTCCCTAGCTTGCCCCGCGTGGCCGCGCAATGGGCCCCGGCATTGTCCAGTGTGTGCGAATCTTCACGAGGCCCGCATCGGCGGCATCCAGCCGCCTGGAGCACTACATGAACAATACGCCTTCCGCCAGCTACAAGGGATTCGACCTCTATCCCCTGGTGTACAAGATTCAACCCGCGCAATCGTGGCCCAGGACCAAGCCTGACCGCAGCTTTACTGCGTCAGTGGTCATTTGCATCGAGGGTCATCGGCCCGGCAGCGAACGCACTCGCGTGTTTCGCCTGGAAAGCACGCCGTGGGAGAATATCGGTACGGCTCGCAGGGGAGCCGTGAAGTTCGGCGAAGATATTATCAACGGGCTGATACCCGGTGAGTCGGTGACCACGCTGTAAGGGTTGTGCCGGAGATGATTCCGGCGCAGCGGCGCGGCGTTGCCCAGTGCGACGTCCGGTGCGATGCCCGTGGCGTCGGGTCTACCTGTCAAATATTGCCGTGCGCATCGCGCCGGCCCGAGAGCGCATACGTCATGAACAAGGTTGCCACACCATCCAATTTCCTCTGCACGCTACCGGGGCAAGGCAAAGGCATCGCCTACCACGTGGCTGTCAGCTTTCTGGACTCCAGTCATCCGACAGGCGTGCGTTTCACCAGCTTCGTCGGCGACGGCAGGCGCTCGTTTGGGGTTCAGGCCAGGGAGGCCGCCCTGGCCGGCACGGCGGTCGACAGCTTCGAGGCGTTGTGCCGGCTGGCGATCGGGCAGGCGATTCGTGACAATTTGTATGACAAGGCCGGCGAGGGAGACTTCGTGCTGGACCTGGACGCGGAACCCTGGGAGGGCGAATTGCGCCCGGTCGGCTCTCGCGTTGGCACCAGCATCCCACGCATGCGTTTTCCCGGCTGAGCTTCCGCCGCTCGCGGCGAAGGCACGGGCGCGTTGCGCGCCGTGGCCAGGCGTAATCGGAGCTTAGACTCCGAACGCCGGGCTGCCGAAGCGTGCCAGCAGCGTTTCAATCAGTGCCATGTCTTCCGTGCGCGGCGTCCTGTCTTCGGTTGCGCGCGACGGGCCACAGTAGGTGGCAGCCACATGCCTGCGTACGGTAAGCACTTCATCGGCCGGGCGTTCCACCGTGACCTCGGGTCCAGGCACGTGGCGGTAGCTTCCGCCTACCCAGCCGCCCGGCGTCAGGTGCATCTCTTCCCATTCTTCGCTGATCGACATGTTTCTTCCTTTCATAAGAGAGTTGGGAGGGGGCCGCGGGTCTACAGCCTGACGGCGCGGCAGCGTGTCTGGCCTTGGTCTCAATACTTGTGACGGTAATTGATGCGGCCCTTGGTCAGGTCGTAGGGCGACATTTCCAGCGTCACGCGATCGCCGGCCAGGATACGAATGCGATTCTTCTTCAGGCGGCCGGACGAATATGCCCACACCTGGAAACCGTTTTCCAGAATGACGCGGAAGCGGTTGTCCGGCAATACTTCCGATACTTGTCCACCAAATTCCACCAGTTCTTCTTTAGCCAAGGATGATCCTTTTGCAGCAGGTGCTGCTGCACATTAGGTTTAGACGCATGCGGGTTGCTTTTAAGTGGCCGGCTTATTGCAGGCGCATGCCGGCAGCGACGCTCTCGGCCGCGCGTCGGGCGGCCTGTTTTGCCTGGGCTTCGGTGCCATGCGTGGCATGGCGCATCGAAACGTTGGCAACGATGCATTCGGAGCCGTTCTTGTATTCGGCGATCAGGTAGGTCGCAAACCACACGCCTGGCTCTTGTTGGATTGGGTACACCGATACGGTGTACGGATTGCCGCGATTGCTGCGGTTGATGCCTTGATTGAAGCTTTTATTCAAAGTGCTGCCCTTGTGCGGGCGGACGATCTGAGGCAACGTTGAGCGCATCTCATGGTGCGCCGCGTGCTCTCTTGGGGCGATCGGTCGCCGTGATTGAGTTGCCAGCCGCGTCAGGCCCGGCGCTGTTGCGCTAGGAAGGTGGCTGGTGATGAGTGGACCGTGCTTGCGCAGGCTGATGCGCCAGGTACATGCGCACAGGTTGCGGAGCGGACATGCCGCCGGGTCGGAAGGGTGATGGGCGGTTGCCGCCCTGAACGAATCGGGTGTACGCCCGACAGGCCGCCGTTAATGTTCTGATGATGTACGGCGACCGGCACGTTTGCGTCGATGACTAGATGCGATCGGCAAACGGCCAAGACCGTCAATGATACCATTTTCCGTCTATCGGCGCTTGCGTCCGGATTTGGGCGTACGATAGGCAAGGCGTTGCGCGTGGCGCCGCTTGCGGCACTTTCGTGGCGAAGCGCCGCCAATCGTATCCCAGGGATGCCGGGGCCGGGCGCCGGGCAGGCCGCAACCGCGCGAGGTGGACGATGCCAGAGAGTTTTTTCTATAAGGGGCACTACGTCAACTTCGAGCTGACGCAGCGCACCTTCGGTCAGTGGCACTGGATCTACACCCTGGACACGCACGGCCGCTTCGAAAACCAGGGCAGTGCATTCGGCACCCGCGAACTGGCCAAGGCCGACGCGCTGGAAAACGCCAAGGCACGGATCGAGCGCCTGGTCGAATAGCGTCCTGAATCCCGATTGCAAGGCATCCCGGATTCGGCGCGCCAGGCGCTCGCCCTCCTTATTTCCCTTCGTTGGGAATGTTGTACTGCTCGCGCAGCGCGGTCGTGAAAGGCCGGATCTTCTCCAGGCAGGCGGCGCTGTCGCCGCCTTCCATGGTCGAGAGGTCCCAGTTGCATCCGCCTGCATCCGGCGCCTGCCAGCATACGTCGCCAAAGCAGGCACCGTTGCACTCCATCCATTTTTGCTGCTCTGCGCGGATCATCGCGCGCAACTCCGCCTTGTTCTTGATTTGTCTTTCCATGGTCGTCTCCTGTGTTTTCGTGGGGAAGTGTTGCCGGGCGTGGCTGCGGCTGTGCCGGTCAGGGCGGCCGCGCGATGGACTGCAATTCCGGGCGAATCGAGGGGCCGGGGCGAAGTCCGTGCGTGGATGCCGGCGGATGCCGCGTCGTGGAAAGACGCCGGTGGGGCATCGCTGGGGCGCGCGGGCATCGGACGGGAGAAACAAGCGCGGGGCGGGATTACTTTCGTTTGACGAAGGTGGACATATCGTCGATGACGGTCCTGGCATAAGACACGGCCAGGTCGATGGCATCGTGCGGCGTTTGCGCTATATGCTGGAGCAGCGGGGGCACCAGCCTGAGCGAACCGCTGTCGCCGCTGACCTGGGTGATGGTCACTGTCGCGAGAAATTTCGCTCGCGCGAGTTCGGCATCGGGGCTGTCGTCGAACGAGCGACGCACATTGGCCGAAACCTTGAACCCCTTGTAGATCGCATGATTTTGAGACATGTTGATCTCCTTTCTTCAACGAGCATACGCTGTTTGCCCGGTGGTGTCCGATTTACTTTTCCGCATAATGGAAGACGATGCTGTTATCGCGCGATAGCGATAACGAATGGCGATTTTCATGGTGCGAAACGCTTCCCGGTGCGCGTGATAATTCCCTGAATGCGGGAGTAAGCGGGTATGCTGGATCTGCCGCCTGGCAACCAATGCAGTAACTCACTCGTGGAGCATCACCATGGCCAAAGGTCAATTACGCGGCAATCGCGAAACCAAGAAGCCCAAGCAACCCAAGAAGCCGGTCGCCCCTGCCGCCCCGTTCGGTGCAGTCCAGTCGCGCGTCGGCAATGATGGTGCAACGGGCAAGAAGAAGTAATCGAGAAGGGATTGAAGCGGTGCGTCGGCCGGACCTTGCCATTCCTGCCCCTTGGCGGGAGGCCCGGGTGCTGCCGCTATGCGCGCGCCCAGCGCCTGGCATTGCTTGATGAAGCGACGTTCGCTAGTCAGCGTCAGGGCGTTCAAAAATAGCGGGAGTGCAAGATGAGGCGTGACATGTCCTTCGCGGACCGGGTGCTGTCAGCACTGCGGTCCGACAGCCAGGCGATGATGACGGATCTTCAGCTCGCCAAGGCGCTGGGCAATGCCGAGGCATCCAAGCTAAGTCACCATTTGCTGCTGCTTCAGGATTCGGGCCTGGTGGCCAAGACGGCCACCTCGGGATGGCGCCTGACCTGGGCGGGACATGACCGCGCGGAAGCGCACAGTGCGTCGTAGCGGGAACATGGCCGGCCATCCCGCCGGAGAGCATATTACGCGCGATAAAACGACAAGGCCCGCAGCCATGGCGGCACGGGCCTGAAAACGCTATCGCATCGCTGATGCTATTTCTTGTCGGCGGGTTGCTCGGTTCGCGGATCGAACTGGCCGGGCTGGGCGGTCCGGCCTTTCTCGCCGGGTTGCTGGAAGTGCGTCTTCCAGGGCGTGGCCGGCGTTTTCCGCTGACCAGGCGGCCTGGGACAATAATTCATGAAGTACCCCCTCGGTGACCGACAGTGCCGGACCGGCACCTCCTCAGTGTAGGCGCGTGCCTGCGCTTTCCCTAGCGCTGTTACCAGTCAGGCACCCGCCAGCCCGTGTCATTCCTCCTGGAATGCTTCCTCGCGCTTGGCCTTGATCGACGGCAGCGCCACAATGCAGACCAGCAGCGCCGCGGCAATCAGCAATCCCAGCGACAGCGGACGGGTCACGAACACCGTGAACTCGCCACGTGAAAGCAATAGCGCCCTGCGGAAATTCTCCTCCATCATCGGCCCCAGCACGAAGCCCAGCAGCAGCGGCGCGGGCTCGCACTTGAGCTTGATGAACAGGTAGCCGATCACACCGAAGCCAGCCGCCGTAAATACGTCGAAGGTCTGGTTGTTGACCGAGTACACGCCGATGCAGCAGAAGGTCAGGATGGCCGGGTACAGGAAGCGGTAGGGCACCTGCAACAGCTTGACCCAGATCCCGATCAGCGGCAGG
>NZ_JFJV02000039.1:0-957 GCF_000611145.1 Cupriavidus sp. SK-3
AAATGGCGCCAACGCACGGTGCGCGGCGGCCTAAATCTGGCGGGCGCATGCCAACACAACAGACACCATGTGTTCGCTCGTCAGCGACAGACGCCAGCGTGTCGCGGCGATCGCGCTCCGCGTGACTGGGGAAACAGGGGGAGCCGTGATGCGCGCGGTACGTTCAGTACGCGCAATGCGATTGGGGGTGGAGCTTGCCCACGAAGGAGGTACGCGCGCGGCGCAACCGCGATCCCGGCGGCGCGGTGCGTTCCGCGCTGTACCGGAACGCGATCACTTCACGTAGATCGTGATCTTCTTGGAATAGATCGGCGGGTTGTGCGGGATGTGCTTGTCATCGGCCATCAGCAACTGCAGGGTGTGCTTGCCCGGTGGCAGTTCGATCGTGGTCTCGGTCTCGCCGGCGCCGAAATGCACATGGTTGCGATCGTTAGGAATTTCCTTGTCCATCGGCGGCAAGTCTGTATCGATCAACAGATGGTGATGACCCGTGTTGGGAAACTTCACGCCACGCGGCGCCACGCCCATGCCGCGCAGCCCGAACCACACTTTGATCGGCTTGCCCGCCGGCAGGACCTGGTTGTTGTTGGGGAAGCCGATGTACAGGTAGGCATTGGACGGCGCGGGCGTCGGACCCGCGATCGCGCTGCCCGGCATGACACCGTTCAGAAGCAGGCTGGCGGCGAGCGCGGCAGCAGATATGAGCTTACGCATGGACTCTCTCCCGTATCGTGCCGCCGGCCCGGCGGCCCGGGCCTTATCGAACGGTGATGGTTATCTTCTTGGAGTAGATCGGCGGATCGTGGGGCTTATGGTCCTTGTCGCCGAGCAGCAACTGCAAGGTGTGTTTGCCTGGCGGCAGCTCGATCCGCGCCTCGGTCTCGCCCGCGCCAAAGTGCACGTGGTTCCGGTCGTTCGGAATCTCCTTGTCCATCGGCGGCAGGGCAGTGTCGATCA
>NZ_JFJV02000039.1:975-6040 GCF_000611145.1 Cupriavidus sp. SK-3
GGTGATGGCCGACATTGGGCATGTCGGTCCCCTTGGGCGCGACCCCCATATTGCGCAGGCCCATGCGCACCCAGAATTTGCCGCCGTCGATCACGGCGCCATCGGGGGGCCAGATGATGTAGACCTCGGCATTGGGCGGGGATGTGGCGGACAACGAGATCGAGGGTAACGGTGCCAACAGAGACGCCGCCAATGTGCCGAGCACGGTTCGCCTGTGCATACGATAGCCCTCCCGAACAACGGTCCGCGCCGGAACATGCAAGGCAACACCTGTGTGGCAACGCGTGCACCCGGCGCCGCTGCAAAGCAACGGATGCAGGCAATTCGCGTGACCTCGAAAGCGCGGTGGATTCTTGCTCTTCGTCAGCGCTTTTGCATTTCGTCATTTAGCTTAGAACGGAAAACTGCAAAAAGATACTTGGTGCTGCCGTGGGCGATCGCTGGGCGCAGGCGACAGTGAGCTTGCTGCGCCACCTTGCGTTGCGAAGCACCTCCGGATTCACAATCGCTGTGCTATGGTTGATTGAGCGAGCCCAGTGCCGCCCGCGCTGCATCGCGTCGGCGCCAGGGACGAGGCGGACCGGCCGTGTGATGGCCGGGCATCATCGCTCGCTGGTGGCGCGTGACGCCGCTTGCGCGTGGGACCGCCGATGCACTTCGGCGCCGTACGAACAAGGCCTGAATATGTGGCGAAAACTCCTTGTCATATGCCTGTTCGCGTTGGCAGCGGCCGTGCGTGCCGAAGCCGGCATCGACACGCCAGCGTCCACCACCGAAGCACGGCTCACGGCCGCTTCCGCCGGGAACGGCCAGGCCCGGCGTCTCGCCCTTGTCATCGGCAATGCGGCGTATGCGGACGAACCGCTGCCCAATGCCGCCATCGACGCGCGAGCCATGGGCCAGACCCTGGCAACGCTCGGCTTTGACGTCATGCTCCGCGAAAACCTGGACCGTGACGGCATGGCAAGCGCGCTTGCCGAATTCCGGCAACGGTTGCAAGCAGGCGGCGTCGGTCTGTTCTACTTCGCCGGGCACGGCATCGAGGTCGCGGACAACCCGGTGCTGATTCCCGTCGATGCGGGCAGCCGCACGCCCGCCCGCTTGCTCACGGAGGGCACCGGGCTTCGCGCCGTCCTGGCAAGCATGTCGGTGCCGCGCCCGGACATGCGCAACGTGCTGATCCTCGATACCTGCCTGGACAATCCGTACCGCGGCGGTGCCGTCGAGCCGCCAGCCGCGCCCGCCAACACCCTGATCGCCTATGCCACGGCCCCTGGCATCGCCGCGGCCGAAGGCGTCAGCCATGGCGTATTCACGGCCGCGCTGCTGCGTACGCTGCGCATGCCCGGACTCGATGCCGAAGCAGTCTTCCAGCAGGCGGGCGAGATCGTCAGCACGCAAACCGGGCTGCGGCAGCAGCCGTGGATCTCGTCCTCGCTGCCCGCCCCGCTCCAGCTGGGCGCGGCACCCGCCATCGACAGCACCACCTATTCCGCCCATTCCGCCTATTCCGCCAGCCTGGACGGGAATCCGGCGATCCGGCAACGCGGGATCCTCCCGAAAGACAGCGACGAACAATACGAGCTCACCTTCTGGGATTCCATCAAGAACAGCAATTTCCCCAGCGACTATGAGGCCTACCTGAAGGCCTATCCGAACGGCCGCTTCGCGCCGCTGGCACGGGCAAGGATCGAGCGGCTGCGTGCGGCGGGAGTCAAGGCCGAGCCGCCCGCCGACCGCGCCCGCACCGCGCCCGCCGCCTCCGGGCCAACCGCGGCACAGGGCACGGTCACGCCACCGCCAGCGCGCACGCAGACCGGAAAAGTGCAGCCGCCGCCAGCCACTTCATCCGCCAGCGCACCCGCCGCCCCGGCAAGTACGTCCTCGCCCGCCACGCAACACGCCGCCGCTTCCGGCGCAGTGACGGTCGACATAAAACCGGGTGAGATCAAGGACTGCCCGGCTTGCCCCGTGCTGCACAACGTCGCACCGGGCAGCTTCACCATGGGCAGCAATGGCGGCGACCCGACCGAAAAGCCCCCGCACCGCGTCGCCATCGCGCAGCCCTTCGCGATCGGCAAGTACGAAGTCACCGTGGAGCAATGGGGTGCCTGCGCCGACGCTGGCGCATGCCCGCGCATCGCCACCGTCGCAAGCGCCCCCAGGAACGCGCCCATACGCGATGTGAGCTGGGACGATGCCCAGCAATACCTCGCATGGCTGGGCAAGACCACCGGTAAGCACTATCGCCTGCCGACCGAGGCCGAATGGGAATACGCTGCCAGGGGCGGCACCTCAACGCTCTACTGGTGGGGCGACCAGATGCGCAAGGGAACGGCGAACTGCAAGGATTGCGGCGATCCGTGGAGCGCCGACGCGCCGGCCAACGTCGGCTCTTTTGCCCCCAATGCCTTTGGCCTGCACGACGTGAATGGCAGCGTGTGGGAATGGGTCGCCGACTGCTGGCACATTTCCTACAAGAACGCACCGGTTGACGGGCGTGCCTGGGACGAACCCGGTTGCAGCGTACGCGTGATCCGTGGCGGCTCCTGGTTGGAGGGCGCGAGCTATATGCTCTCCTCCACCCGATTCAAGTACAGCGCCAGCGTGCGCCAGTCGCAGAATGGCTTTCGTGTCGTGCGAGACATGAAGTAGCAGTAGCGGCTTCTGTGCCAGTCCCGTCGGGGCATGCTGGCCGACTAGCGCGCCTTGGTGGATATCTGCACCACGTCGGCGCCGATGTGGTCATCTCCATGCCTGGCGGCCATCGGCCCCAGCTGCCGTTCAAGCGCGCGCAGATAGTCCTGCCTGGACTCCACCTCCGGGCGTAGCGCGTCGAACAACGGCGCTGGCGTAGTGAGCAGCACGATCAGCTCCGTGCCAAACGGCTTCGCGATCACCCAGTCGCCGAGGCTGCCGACGGTCGCGTGATAACTGGCGGGAGCCTGGTTGGCCTTGGCGCGCTGGCTGGGCACCATGTGCACGACCTTGCCGTCCGCCATGTAGTAGTCGACATAGACGTAGGTGTCGTAGGGCGGTGTCGTGATATCGACAATCAACGGTGTACCCTCGGTCAGCTGGGCACCTGGCGCCCTGGTGCGGATCGTGGTGAGCGCGTCCCCGTCGCGGCGCCCCGACCAGTAGGGCCCGATCAGCTTGATCACATCGCACTTGTCGTCACCCAGCGGTTGCACGTCAAGGTTCAGTGTCTGCACACCGGGAACCGCCTCCAGTTCATCTTTCAAGCGCTTGATGCCGAACCGGTCCGCTACGTAGCCGCGCACCTGCAGCGCATGCTCCTGCGCCGATGCCGAGAAAAGCGAACAAGGCACGCGCGCCAGCACCGGCGCGACAGCCTGCATGGAGAGCGCGCGCTCCGCCTTGGCTTCCTGGCGCAATGGCGCTTGCGGCGGCGCAGGCTGGGCGGGTTGCGTTGCGACGGGCGCGGGAGCGGTCTGTGTTGGGGGCTGAGTCTGGCCGTCCGGCGGGTGACGCGAGCGCCATGCGTAGTAACCCACGCCGCCTGCCACCAGCACACCGGCCAGTGACACAGCACCCAGCCTGGCCATCGGCATCGCGCCGCCGCGCTCGGCTCCCAGGTCGGCCAGGAAGCGTGCCACGGTGGGCGTGCGCGTCGCGCGATCGAAGGACAGCGCGGCGCGCAGCGCTCGCCACTGGCCGCGGCTCAGCGACTTCGGCCGTTGCGGCTTGAGGCCGGCACCGCGTGCCTGGTTGGCCGACAACCGCTCGTAAGGATGCCGGCCCGTCAGCAGCTCATACGTCACGCAGGCCAGCGCGTAGATGTCATCGCGCGGGTCCGGCTCGCGATGCTCGAACATCTCGGGACTGGCATAGGCTGGTGTCATGCCGCCGAGCGTGCCGGGGTCGAACACGGTTGGGTCCGCATCGTCCGCCGGTTGCTGGAAGACCCGCGCGATGCCGAAATCAATCACCTTCACTTCACCGCTATCCGTGAGGAACACGTTGGCAGGCTTGAAGTCGCAGTGGACAAAGCCACGTTCATGCGCATAGGAAAGCGCCCTGCCCATGCCGGTAACAATTGGCAGTGCCTTGGCAAAGGGCATGCCGGCGAAATCCGGCGCGCGCAGTACGCGATTGAGCGACTTGCCCGACAGGTACTCCATGGTCAGGTAGACCACCGAACCATCGCGATCGAAATCATAGACCGTCACGATATTGCGGTGCGCCAGCGTCTGCGCCTTGCGCGCCTCGCGCTGCAGTGCTATCAGCGATTTCGGATGACCGCGGAACTGCACATTGAGAACTTTGATGGCGATATAGGGCTTGCGGTCGGAGGCCTCGAGCTTGCGCAGGTCCAGCGCCTTGTAGACCGTACCCATGCCACCCACGCCGAGGCACTCCTCCAGTACAAAGCGGCCATTCAGGGTGTCGCCCACCCCCTTGGACTGCTCCGCGCCGGCAATGGCCTGGTCGGCCGGCGGTACCGGCGCGGTTGAGGGCGTGGTTGAGGGCGTGGCTGAGGGCGTGGTGGGCGGGGAAGCCATGCCGGCCATGCCGGGAGCGCCGGTCTGGACGCGGGTTTCCTCGCCGCCATCCGCGAACTGCGTTGCCCCGCGGCGCTCAATGCGCTGCAGCACCTCTTCATAGACGCCAGGCGGCAGCGGGAAGCGCGTGTTCTCCTCGCAAAGCATGTCCGCCAGCTGCGTCGCGCTGGCCTGGTCCACGGCCAAGGTGCTGTCAATGCGGGCAAGAAGCTCGTCGTGCGACAGACCACCGCTTTGGAAGGTACGTATCAGGTCTGGAATGCTAGGCATCGATGCAGCCGCGACGTAGTTGCGCGTAGTTGCGCCTTGAGCGTTCACTCGCCGCTCACCGGCGAGTACCTACCCACGATGGATACTAGTCCGCACTCATGCCAATCGCAAACCCCTCGTGCATTGCATCAACACCGGCAAGAGACGCCTGCGGCACGATTGACGGGTCCAGGCGGCTGCGTGTCGCGCATTGGCGAACACCCGGTGTTGTTGTGTTGGTATGCGCCCGCCAGATTTGGGCCGCCGCGCACCGTGCGTTGGCGCCATTT
>NZ_JFJV02000040.1:0-11257 GCF_000611145.1 Cupriavidus sp. SK-3
GGTGCAATAACCAACACCGCCCAAACAAACAACGACAGCCCCAACAAAACCATCACAGCATGATATATCGCGATACTCCGTGCCAGTATCAGCAACTGGGCGAATTGCCAGCGCACCACTACCAGACGGCCTCGCTACGAAACCATTGACCTACGCACCCCCGACAAACCCACAACACAAAAAACGCCACACGAAAGAACGCCTAACTAAGCAACACAATCCCCCCAGGCAACGACCGCACCTCCAACCCCAACGACCGCTGCATCTGCGCAATAGCCTTATCAAGCGACCGGATCTGAAACCGCCCCGTCACATGCCTGGCCCCCACCTGCCTATCAAGCAACACCACCCTCCCCGGCCGATACCGATTAATCTCCTCAACCACCTCACGCAACGGCGCATCGGCAAACCGCAGGTAGCCATCCCGCCAAGCCGGCATCCACGTCGGATCGACACGCACAATCCGTCCGAGCGCAGCACCATCGTAGGTGAGTTGCTGCTTGCCGCTCAGCGTCGCGACACCCGCGGCATGCGCCACCTGCACCGTCCCCTCGACGCACGTCACGCACACACCGGCAGGCGTCACCCGCACTTCGAACCGGGCGCTCTGCGCAAACGCGCGCCCCGGCCCGGCGACGACCGCGAACGGCCGCGGCGCATTCAGGGTATCGACAGCGGCTTCGCCGGAGATCAGGTCGATGCCCTGCACGCGCCCCGCTCCGGAGCGCACGGCAATACTGGTGCGCGTATTCAGTTCGACGGTGACGTCCTCGGCCAGCGCCAGCCGGCGTTGCTCACCGGTCGCGGTGCGGTAGTCCGCCCGCATCTCCTCCACGGAAGGCCACAGGCCCAGCGGCGGCTGGATGACGGCCACCGTCGCCGCCGCTGCCGCCGCGCTCATGGCGCCGCCGAGGAATGCGCGCCGCTGCCAGTCCGGCGCGCGCCGCGTCCCGGCAATGCGCAGGCTGGCCGGGTTGCGCGCCACCACCAGCCGGCTGGCCTCGCCCAGTTGCTCCCATCGCTGCCGTGCCACGGCAAACGCAGCCCTGTGCGCGGGATCCGCCATGCACCAGCGCCTGAGCGCCGCGCCGTCGGCCGGCGTCATCTCGCCCGCCGCCGCGCGGCGCACCCAGGCCAGCGCCTGCCGCTCGACCGCATCCAGCGCCCTGTCCTGTTGTCCCGGAAGATTCATCGTTCGTATCATGGCATCAAGCGAGCCGCCACCGTGGTTTGCCTGCACACATAGACAAGACGGTTGGGAAGCAACAGATCGGCATGCTTTTTTTCATCCATGCTTGGGCAGGTGCGCCATGCAGTATTCATGCGCCCGTTTCAGCTCCAGCCCGATCAGGCGCGGCGACACGCCGAAGCGCACCGCGGCCTCCTGGTTCGACAGTTCATCGACGCGCACCGCGAGGAAGATGGCGCGCCGCCGCGGCGGCATGCTCTCGATGAGACGGGCCACCGCTTCCACCTCGTCGCGTGCGGCCACGGTCTGCGCCGGGCCCGGGGCCGGGTCGGCGATCTCGGCCATCAGCGTTTCCACTTCTTCCGCGCTCATGTAGCGGCGGTCACGCTGCAGCCGATCCAGCGCCAGGTTGGTGGCCATGCGCATCAGGTAGGCGGCGGGGCTCTTGACCGGCTCGCCCTGTTCATTGCGTTCTTCCAGGTGTACCCAGGTGTCGTGCAACGCGTCGCTGGCGAGTTCGGCCGAACCCAGCCGCCACGTCAGGCGGCGCTTGAGGTCCTCGTAGCGCTGGGCCAGAAGGTCGCGCAAGGTCGAACGGCTGGAGTCGCTCATCTATCGGCTCATCTATCGGCTCGCCTGCCGGCCGCAGGGGAGCCTGCACGGTCCGGACTGCGCCGCTGCCGTATCGCAGCGCACGGGCTTGACCAGCAGCACGAAGGCTTTTGCCGGGTCCGCCGGCGGCTGGCCCAGGTCGACGCGCTCAACGGTTTCGATAATGGCCGCATCGCGTGCCTTGTCTCCCGTGGTGTCCAGCAGACGCACGCGCTGCACATGGCCGGACGCGTTGATCTGCACATAGAGCGCCAGCCGGTAATCCCCGAGCGCAAGGGCGGTACGCGCGCACAGCGCCTGGTAGATCTGCGACTGCACCGTGCCCTCGTATTGCCGCTGGGCACTGGCCGGTGGCTGGGCCACGGCCATGTCCGGGTTGCGCGCGCCGGGCACCAGCACGAAGGCATCGGCCGCCGCTGCCTGCACGTTCAGTCCCGTGCCCTCCAGCAACTTGCGCAGCGCCGCCTCCGGGCTGTAGCTCCCGTGAACGGCATTCGAGGTTCGCCCGGCGGCAAGCTCGGAGGAGAAGAAAACGGATAGGCTGGTCTGCGCATCGTATTGCGCCAGCGCCTGCTTCAATGGCTGGGCCGGCAGGTCGAATGTCATCTCCGTGGCGGGCTGCCCGGCGTGGACCTGCTGGCCGGCGAGGCTCAGAGCCAGGACCACCATATAGCAGACCAGTGCGCGCGCACCGGGGGATGCGACCAAGCTTGCCATCACGATCCAATGCCCTGTCCGTTGAGGAATCCATGCGAGGCCGGACGCACCGCCCGACCGCATACCGGTCCGCATCGTAGGGATCCAATGTGACGCCGCCGTGACTCGATGGCAAGGATGGCCGTGACATGGCTCACTCCTCTTGCCCGGCGCCGGACGGCTGCTGCGTCTCGATGGCGATAAAGAGCCGCGCACTGCCACGCTGGACCAGCAGCGCCACTGCGCCATCCGCCGCGCTCACTTCTTCGGCCAACGCCTCCACGCTGTCGAGCGGCTGTCCGTTGAGCGCGAGGATCACGTCGCCGGTGTTCACGCCCGCGCGCAATGCTGCCGCGTTCACGCGCTGCACCAGCAGGCCGCCGTCGATGCGCAGCACCTGCCGCTCCTGCGGCCACAGCGGCCTGACCATCATGCCCAGCGGCGCATGGCCCGGCGCGGCAACCTGTGCGACCCTGGGCGCGTCGAAGCGATCGGGCGTCACGTGCAGCACCAGCGATGCACGTTCCCGCCAGATCCTGAACGGCGTTGCCGCGCCGGGCGGCAGGTCCGCGATAAAGATCAGCGCATCGGCGGACTGCACGACGTCGCGCGGGCCCACCTGCAGGATCACGTCGCCCGGTTTCACGCCGGCCCGGCTGGCGGCGCCACCCGGCTGCACATAGCTCACCAGCGCCCCCGCCGGGCGCGGCAGGCGGAACGAATCGGCCAGGGCCTGCGTGACCTCCTGCACCGCCACCCCAATGCGGCCCCGCGTGACCGCGCCCTTGCTCAGCAACTGGTCCTTGATGCGCATGGCCACATCGATCGGGATGGCGAACGACAAGCCCTGGTAGCCGCCGCTGCGGCTGTAGATGCGGGAGTTGATGCCGATCACTTCACCCTTCAGGTTGAACAGCGGCCCGCCGGAGTTGCCTGGATTGACCGGCACGTCGGTCTGCAGGAAGGGCATGTACTCGGCGCCCGGCAGCACCCTGCCCTTGGCGCTGACGATGCCGGCCGTGACCGAGTTGGAAAAGCCATAGGGCGAGCCGATGGCCAGCGCCCAGTTGCCGGCCTCGACACTGGCGGGATCGCCGATCTTCACCGCCGGCAGGCCGGTCGCGTCGATCTTGAGCAAGGCCACATCGGCCACGGTATCCAGCCCGACCAGCCGCGCCTTGAACTCGCGCCGGTCGGTCAGCTTCACGCTGACCTGCGTGCCGCGCGCGACCACGTGCGCGTTGGTGAGGATGTAGCCGTCGCCGCTGAGGATAAAGCCGGAGCCCAGGCTGGTCTCGTCGACGTTGTCCTGGCGCGGCGCGACGCCGGCGGAACGCCCGCGCGGCGGATCGGCGTAAAGACGCGCGGGCGACGCCTCGCGCGCGACGCCGATGTTGACCACGGCCGGGCCATTCTCCCGGACCAGCCGCGAGAAATCGGGTGCCGCCTGCAGCGGCGCGCATCCGGCGGTGCCGGTCGTCAGCACAAACAGGAGCGCCGCCGAGGCGGCCGCCAGCGCGCAACGCATGGCGCGGCTGCGGCCTGGTTGGAAAGCGTCCGCCACGTCAGCTGGCCGTTGGGAAATCCAGCGCAAGCTCCATCACCATCGGCTGGCGCATATCCGGCGGCGGCGGCTCGGACAAGGCTTGCGTCATCAGCACGGCGCGCAGGTCCGCATCGGCCTGCGCATTGCCCAGCGAGTCGAACTCCACGCGCTCGACCCGGCCGCTGGGCGCCAGCCATACGCGCATCACCAACGACGCGGCCGGGTGCGGTGCGGCCTGCCGCGGCAGCAAGCGATCCTGCATCCAGCCTTGCAAGCGCAGCGCCGCCGCGTCGGCATGGTCGTCCAGCCGCGCCTGGAACTGCGTGCTGGCCAGTTGCGCATAGCGCATCCAGTGCTGCGGAACCGGCTGCGCGGGCGCCTGCCCGGAGGCGGAGGACGCCGCGCCCAGGCCCACCAGCCCCAGGGTACGGAGCAGGCGCCGCCAGAACTGCCGCGGCGCGCCCCGCTTGCGGGCGACGGGGCTGGACTGCCGGCTTGGATCAATGGGGGAATACATCGGAGTTCCTGTCTGTCGTCATGGCATACGCGCGGCTGCGAGGGTCCGCACGCCGTCATACAGAGACGGAACTCACTGGCCGGAGATGTCGTTTGTCACAGAAACTTCATATGCCATGCGCATCAAGCCCGTACCCGTGCTTGCGCCAGCGCGCGGCGGGGCACGCCTGCGCCCGCCAGCACGAGTTGATCCGCCCCCCCGGCGCAGTGCTCCAGCGCCTGGCGCAGCATCGTGTCGACACGCCGCAATGAGAGCCCATGGCGGGTAGCCACCTCCTGCCGGGGCAATTCCTCCAGCCTGAGCGCCAGCAGGACTACGCGATGGCGATATGGCATGCGTTCGAAGGCGCGCTCCACGGCCTGCAGGGCGGAGCGCGCTTCGGCGATGAGGTCGGGGCCGGGGCCGAGGTCGGCGATATGGTCGAGTTCGGCATCGGCGTCGCCCGCGTAAAGCGAAGCGCGGTTGCTGCGCAGGCGATCCGTGGCGGCGTTGCAGGCCACGCGATACACGTAGGCGTCCGGGCTCTGCACATCCGCGCCGATCGCCATGTCGCCCAGCCGCAGCCAGGCGTCGTGCAGACACTCCGTGGCCAGGTCAGGGCAGCCGAGATGGCGCGCCAGCCGGCGCCGCAGGTGTTTGTAGTTCGCCACCAGGAACGCACGCAGCGCGAAGGTGCGCGGGTGTTCGCCGGGCATGCCACCGGGACGGTCCTCGATAGCGTCGGTTGCCTCGAAGGCAGGCGGGGCGCTCAAGTCCATGACGGATCTACCTCTGTGTTCATTGTGTTCATTTGCATGTGTGCCGCGTCAGCGGGAGATCCCCGCCCGCTTCCCGCCAATGCGGGAGGCGGGCGCATCGGCCGCCTTAGCGGTCTTGCAGCAGGCGGCGGCGCTCGTCGTCGGTCAGGCGCGCCAGGCGGCCGGGCTCGAAGTTCGCGCCCAGGCCGACGACCTGCACCAGCTTCGACTCGTCGTAGCGCGTGGCGCCGGCGCTGCGCCCGGCCGGGGTTGGCGGCGCATCCGTGCCGCCATCCTGCGGCCGCTCGTCGCCGAAGCCCAGCACGCGCACCGTGAAGATGGACGGCAGGTTCTGGCGCGCTTCCCCGCGCGCGCGCTGCACCGCCTCTTGCGCGGCGGTTGCCGCCGTGCTGGCAACCGCGCTGGCATTGCTGAGCGCGCCCACGTTCACCGCCGCGATGGTGGGCACGCCCGTCGCCTTGCCCTGGACCTGCACGTTGGCCGCGTTCACCACCTGCAGTGCCGCCAGGTTGACGTTGCCCGAGACGCGGATACCGGCCTCGCCCGCATCGATGGTGCCCAGCGGCGCGATCAGGTCGATATCGCCGGCCGGCACTTCCGGGATCGGCGCCAGCGTGGCGATGCCGGCGCCGGTGCCGGGCACATCCGAGGACAGCGTGACGTTGCCCCAGCGGTCATAGACGCGCTTGGGCGGCGTGTAGACCACGGTGGTCTTCGAGCCGCGGCCCGCGTTGATGTCGCCTTCGGCCGACCAGCCCATGATGTTGCCGCCAAAGGTGGTCATGATCCGGCTCTGCCCGAGCAGGATGCTGCCTTGCGAATAGAGCCCGACGTCGCCCGCGCCTTGCGTAATCACACCCGGAATCACGCCGCTCACGGCCTTGGGCGCTTCACCCTCGGTGCCGAACACCTGCCGCCCGCCGGGCGTCAGCATGGCGATGTCGCCGCCGAACAGGGTGTTGACGCCGGCCGCGCCGAACATCGTGATGTCGCCACCGTAGGCGGCGGCGTTCGCGGGGAACAGCGCGGCGATGGCGTTGCGTCCGCGCAGGTAGCTGCCGTAGCGCGCGCCGTTCGCATCGTTGTACTCGCGCCCGCCCGCCTTCAGCTCGGCAAAGTACACGCTGCGCAGATAGACGCGCTGCTGCTCCGGCGCCAGTCCGTTGAAGAACGCCAGCGCGTCGCCGGTGCCGTCGTAGCCGTGGTGCGCCTGCAGCCAGTTCACCAGGTGCAGCTCGCCCGCCCGCTGGAAGTCGCTGGCCAGCACGCGCCGGGGCTGGCTGGCGTCGGCATCGCGGGCGGCCTGGAGACGCGCCAGGTACGCCGGGGCCTGCGCATCGTCGCCGGTGTAGCCATACTCCTGGCGCAGCCAGTCGCGCAGCGTCAGCTTGCGGTTGTAGCCATAGGCCACCTTGCCGGCCTGCCCGGCCAGTGGCTGGCCGGCCACGGCCTGCCTGGCCCGGTCCAGGTAGCGGCTGGCAAAACCGGCATAGTCCGGCCCGCCCGCGCCCGTGCCGGCCAGCAGCGCGATGCTGGCGCCGGGGCGTTTGTCGCCCGGCGTCACCGCGCCGATGCTGGTGATGGCGGCCTTGTCTTCCATGCGGATATCGCGGCCGGCGGTCACTTCCAGCGTGCCGGGCCCGGCCACGTTGAAGCTGCCAAAGAGGATATCGCGGCCCGCCGAGACCACGGAGACGTCGTTCGCGTCGTTGTGCACGAACAGGTTGCCGGTACTGGTGAAATACGTGTTCACCTCACCGTCGACCTTCTCGAACTGCCCGAGCGGCAGGCCGCTGCCGACGATGTCGCGCCCGGCCATCATCCACACCGGCCGCGCGCCCTCGTACCAGGTCTGCCCGCCGCGCGTCTTGTCGCTGGCGTCGAAGCGAACGAGGCGCCCGCTGTCGACACCGACCAGGTCGCCGTGGACCGCGTAGAAGCGCACCGGCTCGCCAGCGCCGGACGACTCGCCCGACGCGCTGTTGGCGCCGAAGGCGAACAGCGGATAGTAGCCGGAGGCCGCGTTGTTGCCGCCGGCCACATTGGTCACCGCCCTGCCCGCATCCGTGGTGCCGGCAAACGCCGGCCGGAACGGTGTCGCCAGCGCGCCCCCGGACGCGCCGGAAGCGCTGACGGTGTAGCCGCCGGCATAGATCGAGTTGCCGGCCAGGAACTCCAGCTTGCCATTGGCAGACGGCGCCAGCAGCAAGGACTCCGTGCCGGTCATTCCGTTGAACGTTGCCGCAGTGCCGTAGTACAGGCTGCCGCTGGCAGCCACCACGCTGAGGATCGACGGATAGACGACGGCAGAATCCGTGCGCGTGCCGTTGCTGGTAACCGGCACCAGGTCGCCGCCGGCGGCGAACAGGTTGATGGCAGTGTGCGGCGTCCACAGCGAGAACCAGCTCTGGCCCTTGCCGGCCTCGCCGCCCGTGCCGAACGGCGTGGCGTTGGCCATGGTCAGCCGGGTCGCGTCATTGACCCCCTTGACCACCAGGTCGCCGCGCGTCATCAGCGTGTAGCTGGCGTCGCCCGGCGCCAGCACGATGCCACCCTGCGCCGCGGCGCGCGTGGCGGTGAACGGATCGAAGGCCCGGGTCTCGCGCGGGGACTGCGTGTTGGCATACACGCCGTAGCGCAGCGGCAGGCTGCCGATGCCGGCGGCCTGCAGTTGCACGTCGCCGCGCAGGTTGACGATGACGCCGTTGAGCGCGGCGTCCGTGTCGTCGCTGGCCAGATTGCTCGCGCCCGTGACGACAAACGGGTTCAGCGTGCCGCCGAGGTTAAGCATCAGGTCGCCGCCGCCGGTGAGGCTCAGGCTGCCATCGGCCAGCACGCGGCCGGTACTGCCGACCGCCAGCACCAGGGCCTGGCTGCGCTGGTTGCGGTCGAGGGGAGTGAGCAGCTCGCCGCGCCTGGCGAGGATGCCGGCGTCGCCACCCACGTCCACGCGCAGGTCGCCACCGCCCAGCGTGCCGTAGCCCGTGAAGCCGACCAGCTTGTCAGCGCCGGCGTTGATGTAGGTGCCGAAATTGATCCACCAGGCGCCAGGCTGGTCCTGCGCGCCGCCAAAGGTATTGCCGGTGCCCTGGCGCCACAGCCAGTTGCCGATGGCAGCACTATCGTAGCCGGTGTCGGCGAGGTTCGGCCGCGAAGGGCCTGCGTTAGTCACTCGCATCACATCGCCGCTCAGGGTGCCGCCCGCGCGGATGGTCAAGTTGCCGCCGGAGGCCGGGTACCAGGCGCGCGCCAGGCTGTCCGCGCCGCCGTTGACGAACTTCTCGTAGCCGCCATCGACATCGCCCAGTACCTTGCCGTTGGCGCCAACCACGCGCGGCAGGTTGTAGGGATCGCTGGCGCTGGCCGGGCGCGACGAGGCGCCCGCGGTATAGACGCCGAACATCGAGTCCATGCGCAGGTCGCCGGCGGCCAGCAGGTCGAGATCGGCGGCACCGGTGCGCACCACGCTGAAGCGGGTGCTACCCGGCTTGTAGTCATAGGTCGTGGAGGCGGATGCGCACCAGCCCGGGTTGTCCGTGCAGATCGAGGCCCAGCCAAGTGCAACGGGATCGAGCGGCGCGCCAACATAAACCTTCGCGTCGCTTGGGTCGCCCCACTCCTCCACGCCCTGCTTGGTCCAGATGTAGGCAGGTTTCGGCTTGCAGTAGTGCGGCGTCTCCGCACAGAGAGCTGCCGCGGTCAGGAGACCGCCGCTGGTGAGTGCCCGGACCAACTCGTCGGTGATCGTCGCCCCGACAACGATCTCGGGAATCCCGGTCTCATCGGACGCCGCCTGGCTCCAGACAAAGCCGGTGGGCCCCGGCACCCCGAACATCCCGTAGTGGCTGTCCGCCAGGCGCAGGCCGCCCTGGCGCGCGTGCGTCTGCAGGATGCGGTTGTCCGCCGCTTCGGTATCGGCGCCCGCCACCAGCCGCACCGACCACGACTGCGAGCCTTCCGGCAACATCGCAGCGGCAGCCCACAACCGGCCGCTGCCGGCGGGGCGCAGCTCCACCGAGGTCACGCCGTCGGGCAGCTTGATATCAGTCGCCGCCGGCAGGAAAGCGCCCATCGGCAAGGGCATGGCGCCGTTCAGCACGTAGCGCCCGGCCGCGCCGGGCAATGCAACACCCTTGGGCCAGGTCATGGCCGCCAGCATGGCGGTGGCCGGCAGGCGCATGCCCGCGCCCATGCGCGTGCCGGGGGTCAAGGTCACGCTGGTGCCGCCGACGATGCTGCCGGCGGCGAACAGCAGTGCGCCGGAGGCATCGCGCACATCGGCGCCGAGCACGGTGCCCGGCTGCAGCACCATCGCGTCGGCCAGCACGCTGGGCGCGGGGATCAGCGTGCCCGCCCCGAACATCCTGGCCTTGATCGGCAGGTCGTAGTTCAGCGTGGTGCCGCCCTCGAAGCTGGTGCCGTCGGCCAGCACCACGCCGGCGCGCGGCAGCACGGTGTCGCCACCGGTGAAGTTGATGCCGGGAAGCAGCAGCCAGCCCTTGTCGTCCTGCGTGACCGGCGGCGGCGCGAAGCCGTCGTTGATGCTGCCGAAGATATCCAGGTTGCCGCCGGCGCGGATGGCCAGCGTGCCCACCTCGCCCGAGCCGTAGACACCGGTCTTCTGCGTATGCGGGTTGACGCTGGCGTAGCGGTAGCCGGACAGGTCCAGGTCGCCCGCCACCACCATGTCGCCACCGGGGTTGGTGGTGGCGTTGCTGACGATCTCCACGCCCGGGCGCAGGTGGAAGGCATCGGCATACTTCGCGTTGTTCAGGCCGGCCAGCTTGCCGTTCATCAGGTTGCCGTTGGCCAGCGCGGCATCGATGAACTTCGTGCTGCGCAGGTGCTTGCCATCCAGGTAGACCTGGTCGATGACCTGGTAGGGCCGGCCGCTGGCTGCGGGGGTGGCGACGAAGGTTGCATCGTCGTAGCGCCACATGCCGTTGACGGCGATGGAGCGCGCGCCCTGGATCTCCAGGTTGCCGCTGGCGTCGATGCGGATGTCGCCGCTGGTTTCCCCGGTGCGGGCGGCATTGAGCTCCAGCGTGCCGCGCGCGCGGCCATCGTGCTCGCCCGGCAGGTTGCCGGCCTTGGCATCGGTACCGTGGCGCAGGTCGATGCGCGCGCCGGAGGCCAGCGTCAACTGGCCGTCCCCGGCGCTCAGGTCGATCATGGCGCGGTTGGGCGAATCGATGATCTTGCCGTAGCTGTCCACGCGCAGGGTCTTGCCGTGCGCGTCCAGCAAGGCGCTGCCGGCCAGCGTCAGGCTGTGCTTCGCCGCCAGGTGGATCTGGCCCACGCGTTCGCCGCTGGCATCGATGGTGCCCGTCACGGTGAGGCTGCCGTTGTCGAGCGAGACGTTCACCTCGCCGGCCTTCACACCGTTGCCGATGGTGAGATCGCCCTGCTTGAGCTGGAAGCTGCGCGCGCCGAACACGCCGCCGTCGTTCAGGCGCTGGTTCAGCGCGGCGAAGCTCGCGTCCTGCGAGCCGCCGTCGCCCAGGCGCTGCGCCCGGATTTCCACGCGGGCCGCCTTGTAGGGCAGCAGCGTGCCGCCGGCATCGTAGTAGCCGTTGGTGCCGCCGAGGACCTTGCCCTGCAGGTCCAGCACGCCCGCGCCGTCGCCGAGCGCCAGCGCCTTGAGCGTGCCGGCGCGGTTGTGCTGCGCGGATATGTCGATGACCGAGCCCGCCGCCTGGCGCAGATCGCCGCCGATGCTCTCCAGCACCACATCGCCGCCCCAGCCATATTTGCTGACGTCGTTGAAGGCGATCTTGCGCCCGGCCAGGTCCAGCACCGCGCGGTCGGTCAGCGTCAGATCGCGTTCGGCGCTGATGGCCAGCTTGCCACTGGGCAGCGCCAGCATGGTGTCCACGGTGATGTCGCGTCCGGCCAGGCTCAGCTCGGCACCCAGCGCGGCGCCGGCGGCGGTGGCCGGC
>NZ_JFJV02000040.1:11303-18516 GCF_000611145.1 Cupriavidus sp. SK-3
GCGTACCGCCCGCCACGATACGGTTGACCGAGCCGGCTTCGCCGGTCACCAGCGGGGCGGCGATGTGCAGGTTGCCACCGGTGTAGGCATAGCCCTTTCCGCTTTCATAAGCGCCCTGCGCCTGATAGACCGACAGGCTGCCCTTGTTGTTGGCGGTCAGGCGATCGGTGGCGCTCAGGCTCACATCGGCAAAGCCGAGCACAAGGCGCGCGTCGACACCCATGCCGCTCGGCTGGGCGCCGGGGCCGTAACCGAGCTCGATGCGCGCGGCTTCGATCCTGAGCGCGCCGCTGCCCGTGCCGGCGCCGCCCGTGACCACCGTGGCGGGTGCCTGGGTCGAACCCTTCCACACCAGGTTGCCCGTGCGGATGGTGGCCACATCGCCCGCGCCGCCATAGCCGTAGATGGCGGGCGTGCCGAGCACCAGGCGCGACAGCGACGATTTGCCGGTGGCAGGATCGACGGTATCGAGCGCCGCCGTGCCGAAGAAGTTGACCGCGCTGCTTGCGTTCAGCTCCAGCGTTTCGAGTGCCGGCGCGCCGTACCGCGTATCGCCGCGCAGCAGCCGGTCCAGCAGGCCCTGGTTCAGCGACAGGCCCGGCGGCAGTGTGTTGCGCGACTGCGCGCCGGCCAGCGCGGCGCTGTCCCCCACGTTGACGCCACGCACCACCAGCGTCAGGTTGCGCGTGCCGTAGCGCACGGCATCCGACATCTCGAAGCGGTCCGGCGTGACCAGCGCGATGGTGCCTTCCGAATAGAGCTCGGTCTGGCCGGCACAGGACTGCGCGGCGCAGGCGCCGATCTGCAGGCTGCGGTTGTCGCTCGTTGCCACGCTGGCCGCTACCGGCAGCATGCTGAGCACACCGTTGGACACCGCCACCAGGTTGCCATCGTTGGCATAGATGAACCCATTGGCCGCGTCGTAGGACGCGCGGCCCTTGCCGAGCGTGTTGATGCCCGCACCCTGCTCGATCACGATATTGGCGGGGGCAATGGCGTTGTTTGGCTCCTTGGCCGACAGGAAGACTTCCGGCGCCGACAGCACCGCCCCCCGGCGCAGCGTGACGTCCAACGCGCCGGCGCTGGTATTGATGACATTGCCGCCCTGGCCGTAGAGCGCGGATTGCAGGCCGCCGATCACGATGCGCGCGGCACCCAGGCGGTTCAGCGCACCGGCATCCACTGTCACGCCCTGGAAGCCGGCTGTGGCCTGCCCGCCAGGTGCGACGATCTCGAAGCGGCTTTTGGTCCCGTCATTGTTCGTGACGGCGACCATGCCGCCGTAGCCGCCCCGCGCCGTACTGAAACGTGCCTCGCCGTCGAAGCGCAAGGCATCGGCGCCAGCGCCAGGCCCCAGGGACAGGTGCAGGGTCCGGGCATCCACCGGCGCCATGGCGCGCGGCACGCCGATGCGCGCGGCGTCGGCCAGCACGTAGGCGGCGTAGCCGGTTTCGTTGTACTGCGAATAGGTGCGCAACACGTCGGCGGGCGTCACGATGGCCTGGCGGAACAGCGTGTCGCCAATGCCGGTGTTGGCCACGCTCAGTTGCGCGGGCGCAGACCACGAACCGTTGCGCAGCGCCACGGCCGCGGTGGGCGCGCCGAGTCCGGCCGCGCCATTGAGCTCGACCCGGTAGGCGCCCTTTTGCAGCGCATAGGTCGATGGCATCAGCGTGTAGGTGCCGGCCGCAAGGCCCGGCACGCCGGCACCGATGGTGATGCGCTGGCCGATGACGGGATCGACCGCGCCCTTTTCACCGCCGGCGGGGGCGTACGCGGCCTGCACGCCGGGCACAATCGCATACACCGGATTGGCCGCCAGGCCGGGCAGGCTGAAGCGCCCATCGGCACTGGCCCGCACCAGCGGGTGGTAGCGCGCGTCGGTGGAACCGCCGCGCCCGCTGACAAAGCCGGCACCGGTCAGCTCGCCGCCGCCGGACAGGTCCAGCACAGCGTCGCGTTGCACGTTGACGCTGGCGCCGCCGAGCGTGATGCCCAGCACCAGCGTTCTGCCGAAATTGCTGTCGGCACCGCCAACGCCAACCAGGCTGACCTGCTTGCCGTTGTACAGATAGCTCAGGCCGTCCACCGTGCCGCCATACGGCATGACCAGGCCGGCCCCGCTGACCGAGGTCTCGCTGCCAGGCGACAGCACCACCTTGCTCGTGTTGCTGTCGCCCAGCGTCAGGTGGCCCAGCGGCGCGCGCAGCACGCCGGCCTGCTCAATGGTGGCGGCGCCCAGCGTCAGGTCGCCGAAGGCCGAATATGGCATGGCGGGCGTGCCCTGCCCGCCCGTTTCGATCCGCAAGACGTAGTCGGGGTTGTACTTGCCGTTCAGGGCCATGCCCGCCGCCACCCGCGCGCCCGCGCCCGTGGCCGGATAGACCTGCGCCGCCTGCAGCACGATGCTGCCGGGGCTGAGCAACTGGGTCGAGACGATGCCGGCGATGGGGCTTCTGCCCTGCAGAAAACGCAGATCCGTGCTGCTGCGCAAGGTGGTGAGCCCGAACCCGCGCAGGTCGAGCTTCTGGCTGCCGTCTATGCCGTATTCGCCGTCGGCCTCCATCTTGATCGTGCCCTTGAGGCCAAGGCCAACGCTGTCGCGGATGTCGATCAGGTTCGCCGAGACGTCCAGCACGGCGCGGGAGTCGCGCGCCACGCCGGAGGCGGCGCTTGTCGCCACCGGCCGAGCCATCTGCTCGCGCGCCGCCGGTGGCGTGGTACCGGCCAGCAGGACGCGGGCGGCGGCGAGTTCCACGCGCGCATCGTCGCGCGCCTTGGCGCCAAGTGCCATGGCGCCGCCGTAGAGTTGCAGGCTTTGCCGCACCGCCAGGCGCATGCTGTCCTCGAATCCGATCGCGCCGGAGCTCAGCACCGACAGATTGTCGAAGCCGCCGCGCACGACCGCGTCGGCGCCGAGACGCCCGTAGCCGTAGGCCAGCGAGCCATCGTCGGCGCCGGCCTGCAAGCCGCTCGCCAGCAAGGACGGGCCTTGTTCACCGGCCAGCACCAGATGGCGCAGTGTGCGCACGCGATCCGCTGCATTCAGGGAGTTGAAGGGGTTGTTGCCCATGAAGATCTGCGGCGTTTCCAGCGCTACGCCAAGGCTGCCGCCAGCCGCGCTCGCACCGCCCGCGCGGGCCTGCATGGTGCCGTCGAGATACAGGCCGTTGAACGATGCCAGCGAGATGCTGCCGCCGTTGCTGGCGACACGCGTCGCGCCCAGCCCGGGGATATCCAGCTCGGCCTGCGCGCCCGAGGCATCGATCAGCGCGCCGTTGCGCACAACGACGAAGTTATGCGATGCACTGGCCTGGCCAAGTGCCGGGTCGATCTCGCCACCGATGACGATGCTGCCGCCGTCGCGCACCTGGCCATAGCGGTGGCCGCGCGCATCGGTCGCGGTGACCGCCCGCGCGGAGGCATCCAGCACCGCGTTCTCGCCAATCCAGATGGAGCGCGCGTGCGCCCGCACGTTGTCCTTGTCCATCTCCCCATCCGTCAGGTCCAGCGTCCTGAGCGAGATGCGCCCGCCGCTGGCGCGCAGCGTGCCGTCCACAGTTAGCTGGCCGATGCTGCGCACCTCGATGGACTGGCCCGGATCGACCTGGATCGTGGCGCCCCTGCCGACCACGGCCTGCACGGTCTTCAGGTCTGCGGCGCTGGCCTGGATGGTGCCGGCCTGCAGGCTGAGGCTGGCGCCCTGGCGCTGCGTCAGCACGCTCTTCGCCGGGTCTTCCTGGTAGAGCGGCGGGGTCCACACTTCCAGCGCATCGGCCATCCTGCCGCCGGTGGCAATACCCCGCGCGTTGTCGCCGAAGCGATAGACCGGCATCGTGACCACGGCCTGCGTGCCGTCGGCGACGGCAATGCCGTCGTTGCCGATGATCTTGTACTGGCCAAAGCCCTTGTCGAAGAAGCCGCCGTCCAGTGCGAGCGTGCCTTCCCCGGCGCTGTCTTGCCGACCGATCAGCACCTTGCCCGCCTGGACCGTCAGCGTTCCGCCGCCGCTCGCGCCGTAGCCGCGCAACGCGCCACCGAGCGCCATGCCGCCGCCCGTGGCCGCGTCATCGGGATTGGCTTGCAGCGTCGCATTGCCGCCCTTGCCGCCTTGCTGCTTGCCGTTGGCCAGCAGCACCGCGCCGGAGGACACATCGACCAGGCTGCCCGCGTCCAGCGCAATGCTGCCGCTGCTGCGGATCGCTACGCTGCCGCCGTTCTTGTAGGCCACGCTGCCGGTGCCATGCGGGTCCAGCAGCAGGTTGCTCCACAGGCCGCTGGCGTCCAGCGTCACGCCCTGCGCCACATTGACGGCCGCAGCCGTACCCGCGGGCGCCGCGATGCGGGTCGTGTCCTCCAGATAGTTGGTACTGACCTGCGTCAGCACATTGCCCAGGCGGATGCCGCCGGCATGGGCGACCAGGTCCGCATTGACCTTGACGCCGGGGCCATACAGCGTGATGTCGCCACCCGCGCCAACCTGCAGGAGCTTGTCCACCGTGATGCCCTGCGCCGCCGCAACGCGGATGGCGCCGAGCCGGAAGCCGTTGAGCAGCGTGGTATCGAGGTATAGCGTGTCGCGCCGCGCGTCCGGCATGACAGTGCCCAGATCGAAGCCCGCCGCGATGGCGGGCGCCGCGTCGCCGAACACGATCTGCTTCACCGCGCCCGGGTCCAGGCGCGCATGCAGCGCGCCGGCCGTCTTGTCATAGTACGACGCGTAGTTGCCGACGACGAACTGGCCGCGCCGCGCCGCCGCGTTCTGCGACTGCCGGTAGCCGTCGAGGCTGGCATCCGCCGCCTGGGTCTGGCGCGCGCCCTGGAAGCTCTCGGCGACGATGTCGCCCTCCAGCACCGCGCTCCTTGTGCCGATCACCAGCGCACCCGCGTCCCGCCCCACCGTGTAACCGTTCTCCAGGCGTTGCCGCGCCCCGATCAGCGGGCTGTAGAAATAGCCGGTGGCGCCCTGGCCCCAGCGAGCATGCACGTCTTCGAAGCCCTTGTAGAGGCCCGTGTAGATCATGTCCCCGGGCGCCCTGGAGACTTCGTACAGCCGCCCGTCCGCGCCCTTGAGCCAGCTCTGGTTCAGGTTGCCGGACTGCACGTCCAGCGTGCCGCCCGAAAGGTTGATGCGGGAGCCCTTCTGCGTGACGACGTCGCCGCCGGTGAAGTTGACGATGCCGCCCAGCGCCATCCACTCGCCCACGGTGTGGCCCTGCGTGCCGAGGTAGCCGCCGACCTCCAGCAGGCCGCCGCCGGTGTACCACCGCTCGGTGGCATAGCCGTTGGTGCCCGCGGGCACGTACACCAGCGCGCGGCGGTCGATCCAGATGTCGTTGCTGTTGAGGCCCTTGCGGTCGCGATTGAGCGGCGCGTCGCGCTGCTCGATACCCTGGACGTTGATCTTGACGTTGTTGGACTCCATTGTGAGCTTGACGCCCACCGCGCCCGAGACGTCGATGGCCGCGCCCTCGCGCACCAGGCTGCGCCGTGCGGCGTTCACGGCGACCTGCCCGCCGGTAGCCAATGTCAGCGATGCGTCCTGGAACTCCACCGTGCCGGTGCTGGCGATCTCCACGCGGGAGAGGTCCCGGCGGTCATTGCCGGCCAGCACGATGTTGCCGCCCGCGTCGAGCGCCGGCGCCATCAGGCCCGCGCGCTGGCTGTCGAGCGCGGTGGCGCCGCTGGTGTCCAGCACGATGGCGGTGGTGCTGCCCTGTGCGAGCGTAACGGCGCCGTTGGCGCCGACGGCATTCAGGTGAACGGTGCCACGGTTGTTGACCGAGGTGCTGGAGAGGATCACGCCGTCCTGCACCACTTCCCGGCCGGCCAGCGTCACGTCGCCGGTGGGCGCCTGGATCAGGCCGGCGTTGCTGACCTTGCCCGCCGTGCCGCCGGCATTGAGCCCGACGCCGACCTCATTGCCGCGGATCGTGGAACCCTGGTTGCCATCGGTGCCGACGCCCCTGCGAATGGTGAAGCTGTCGCCCGCGGCCAGCGCCGCCTGGCCGCCAGGCGTGGCGATCTCGCCGGCGTTGCGCACTTCGGCGCCCAGCAGCAGCACGTAGCCGCCGCCCTGGGTGGCGGACGCGGGTTGCCTGGTGGCAATGGTGGCGCCGGCCTGCACCTCGATCTTGCCGAGCGCGTCCTTGAAGCTGGGCGTGGAACCGCTGGCATAGATCCCGTTAGCCTGAAACTGGCTGTCGTCGATTCTCGCGGCGGCGGCGACGAGGTTGCGCGTATCGACCTGGCTGCTGCCGGAGAACACGATGCCGTTGCGATTGACGATCATCACCGTGCCGTCAGCCTTGATCTGCCCCTGGATCTGGCTGGGACGCGCGCCCGGGTCGTTGACCTTGTTGAGCACCGCCCAGTCCTTTTGCTGGGCGAACGCCACGGTGGTGTTCTTGCCGACGTTGAAGGTCTCCCAGTTGAGGATGGCCTTGTCGGCGGTTTGCTCGATGGACACCACCGTGCGAGCGTCGACCACCTTCTGCCCGGTCTCCTTGTTCAGCGGCCTGGCGTTGAGCCAGCCCGCGGTGAGGCTGTTGGTATCGACCTTCAGGCCGCCTTCGGCCAGGCCATCGGGCACGTCCGACTCGGCCCTCAATGCGGCATCGCGCGCCGCCGCCTGCGCGGCCTGCTGCGCGGCAATGCCGCGCGCGGCGAGATTCAGATTGCTGATCGAACGATTCAACTGCTCGTTGGCGCGTTGCTGCTGGCCCAGCGGGCTGGTCAGGCTCGACGCGGGCAGGCCGTTGGGCAGCCGGCCAGTGGCCGCCGCCGTGTTCTGCGCCGCGCCCTTGGCCTCGAACCATGCGGGGCTGAACGCGCGCTGAGCGTGCGCGCTGCCAACCACGCCTCCCGCGGCCAGGGTCAATGCCATGGCGCGCGCAAGGGGCGCCAGCCGGGGATTCCTGTGCTCCGCGCGTGTCGTTTGACGATCGCTGCCGCTGCGTCCGCATGTGTTCATTTGCCGTTCCTGCCGGTGATTTATTCGACGTCGTTCGGCTGTCCGCGCTGCGCTGGCCAGCCTGGTCCAAGGAGCTCCATGCATCGCGGCGGGTGGCGTGCGGCGATGCATGGAATGTTCGATGTGCTATGACGAATGGCGGTATGCGGAACCCGCAAACTTTTTTCTCTGGGGAGGTTGTTTTTTGGGGTTTTTTGCGCTGCTGGCTGCTGGTTGCTGCTGACGTTTGGGGGCGGGGTT
>NZ_JFJV02000041.1:0-10689 GCF_000611145.1 Cupriavidus sp. SK-3
GTGAAACCGCCTTTGACTTTAAGCTTTTGACTTCGACTTTAAGCCTTTGACTTCGCCGTTAAGCCGCAGCCCTCAAGCGCCAGCGGCGCCGGAAGCAAGCCAATTGCAGCCCTGCATAGCAACACACCAACCCACTCACTCCGCAATCAAATACTTGCCACGCAACTCAGCGACATCACAGTTGTGCCCCTCCCCACCACGATCCACCACCAGAAATCGCGCCGGACCCCGCGTAACGATCAACGAGTGATGCCAGACGCCTCGCTTGTAGTTCACGCCTTGCCGGCCATTGGTGACAAAGGCGCGGATAGCCGACTCGTCGAGCTGGCCGCCGCCCGGCGCCACGACGGCGAGGAAGGCGGTTTCGTCCAATGGCACGAAGGCCTGGCTGCCCAGCGGATGTCGTTCCATCGACGCGATGGCGAGCGGCAGGGCATAGGGCTGCGCGTCGAAGAAGTTGATCAGCGCACGGCCGTCCTGCGCGCCGACGTCGATCCCGGCGAGGTCGTGATAGCGCAGCGTCATGCCGCCATTGATGACCATCGGCGCGTGCCCTTCGCTTTCGATGACGTTGCCAAAGGGGGCGAAGGCAGCCGCGGTCAGCGGCTCGACTCGCAAGGGCACCGGCGCGTGGGCGGGTGTTGGGCGCACGATCGCCGTCTCGTCGGGAGCAGACACGTTTTTCCTCTTGGTCAGGGTGATGGGGACGCCGTGAAAGGCGGCTTTCCGATTGGGTTGTCCAACTGGTAATACCAGTAAGGCTAGTATCGCGTCAGCCCGACCCCGCGTCAAGGCACTTAAATTCCGGGTTTACGCTGCTTTTCCACAGCACAATGCGGACGTATTCTTCGCCATCCATTAGAAATCATACTGGTAATACCAGTTAAGCGAAGTGCCACGCCACCCGAGGAGGAAACTGCTGTGTCCCTGACCACCGCCCCATCGCTAGCCCCCGAGCCGGCCGCCGCCAATGCGGCGGCGCAGGAAAACGCCGTCTACCGCAAGGTCGCATGGCGCCTGTTGCCTTTCCTGATGCTTTGCTATGTCGTGGCCTACCTGGACCGCGTCAATGTGGGGTTTGCCAAGCTGCACATGCTGGGCGACCTGCGGTTCAGCGAGTCCGCCTACGGGCTGGGCGCCGGGCTGTTCTTCATCGGATACTTCTTCTTCGAAGTGCCGAGCAATATCCTGATGCACCGGATCGGCGCCAAGGCCACCATCTCGCGCATCATGATCATGTGGAGCCTGATCTCGGCGGCGATGGTGTTCGTGCAGACCACCACGCAGTTCTATGTGCTGCGTTTCCTGCTTGGCGCGGCCGAGGCCGGCTTCTATCCCGGCATGATCCTGTACCTGACCTACTGGTTCCCGTCGCACCGCCGCGCCCGCATGGTGGCGTTGTTCATGTGCGCCATCCCGGTCTCGGGTATTTTCGGCGGCCCGCTCTCGGGGTTCATCATGGAGTCGATGCAGGGCGTCGCGGGGCTGCGCGGCTGGCAGTGGATGTTCCTGATCGAAGCGCTGCCTTCCTTGCTGGTCGGCTTCGCGGTGCTGGCCTATCTCGATAACAATATTCGTTCGGCACGCTGGCTGACGCAATCCGAGAAGGACCTGCTGGAGCGCAATATCGCCAGCGAGAACGCGGCGAAGGGTGGCCAAATGACCATGCGGCAGCTTTTTTCGGACAGCCGCATCATCAAGATGGCCTGCATCTGCTTCTGCACGGTGATGGGGCAGTACGGGCTGACCTTCTGGCTGCCGTCGCTGATCCGGCAGTCCGGCGTGACCGGCGCGCTGAATATCGGCTTGCTGACCGCCATCCCGTTTTCCGTCGCGGTGTGTTCGATGATCCTGGTCAGCCGCAGCTCGGACCGCATGCGCGAACGCCGCTGGCACCTGATCGTGCCATTCTGCTGCGGCGCCGCCGGGCTGGCGCTGAGCGCGGTCTTCAGCGACAACGTGGCGCTGTCGCTCGCGGCCCTGGCGCTGGCGGCCGGCGGCAGCCTGGCCACCTCGCCGCTGTTCTGGAGCCTGCCCACCGCGCTGTTGTCCGGCGCAGGGGCCGCTGCCGGTATCGCCATGATCAACTCGTTCGCCAACCTGGCCGGCTTTGTCAGCCCTTACATGATTGGCCTGATCAAGGATGCGACGCAGAGCACCAACCTGGCGATGTTCGTGCTGGCCGGCGTGCTGCTCTGTGGCGCGGCGCTCACCTATACCGTCCCTGCGCGGCTGGTGAACAAGTAAGGTACGGCATGGCCCGGTCGGTGAGCTGGCAGATCGAGCCTTTGCGCGACGCAATGGCTCCGGTCTGCATGGCGCAGGCGGCGCTCCGGGCGAGGCGCGGCGGCGCCGCGCCATCACAAGCCGGACCGGCAGCGCGATCAGAAGCCCGGAGCCGGATTTTCCGGAATCTGGTTGCGCAGGCTCAGGTTCATCGCATTCCAGCCGCGAATCGCTGCAATGGCGTAGGACAGCTCGGCGATCTCGTTCTCGCTGAAATGCTCGCGCAATTCGGGATAGACGGCATCCGTGTCGTCGCGGTGCGGCAGCGCGTTGACGGCTTCCGCCCAGGCCAGCGCGGCGCGCTCGCGAGTGCTGAAGAACGGTGCCTCGCGCCAGCCGGCGATGGCATTCAGGTGGCGCGGTTCCGCGCCCTGCTTGATCAGGTCGCGCCAATGCATGTCGATGCAGACGCCGCAGCCATTGATCTGCGAGACGCGAAGGTTCACCATCTCCACCAGGCGGGGCCCTAGCGAGCTTTGCTTGACGGAGGCGGAGAAATTGATCATCGCCTTCAGGTTGGCCGGGGCGAGCTGGAAAAAGTTGATACGTGCAGCAGTCATGATTTTTGCCTTTCAATCCGTTTCGACGGGTCCGGCAGGCGCCCTGCGCGCCTGCCATGACCGTAAGACGGCGGCGGCAACCGGCTTGTGACAGCGGCTGCAATATTTTTTGCTTTAGATCTTCTCCGGTTCTCTTTACGCCCGGTGTTACCCCCGCGCGGTGCCAGTCGTTCGCCCGGATGTCACAAAACGCGTTGCCGGAACGTCTGGGGGTGATCTTCTCGCATATGACTTATGGATTCCGCCGAACCTTTCACCGCACTGAAGCCCCGTCTTTTCGGGATTGCCTATCGCATGCTGGGTACCCGTTCCGACGCCGAGGACGTGGTCCAGGACGCCTGGCTGCGCTGGCACGAGGCAGACCAGGCCGAGCTGCGCTCTGCGGAAGCGTGGCTGGTCACGGTCACGACGCGGCTCGCGATCGACCGCCTGCGCGCGCGCAAGAGCGAGCAGGAGAAATACATCGGCTGGTGGCTCCCCGAGCCGCTGGTCGAGTCGCATGAGGACACGCCGGAGGCGGCGGCGGAGTTGGCAAGCGATGTGTCGGTGGCGTTCCTTTGGGTGCTGGAACGCCTCTCGCCCGACGAGCGCGCGGCGTTCCTGCTGCGGCAGGCATTCGATCTGGAGTATGGGGAAATCGCTTCGATCCTCGGCAAGACCGAAGCGGCCTGCCGCCAGATCGTGCACCGCGCCGGTGAGCGCGTGCGGGAAGGCCGCCCGCGCTACGACGTATCGCCACAGGAGCATCGCGAACTGCTGACCCGCTTCATGCAGGCCGCAAGCACCGGCGACCGGGCCGCCATGAAGGCGATGATCAGCCCGGATGCCGAGCTGATCAGCGACGGTGGCGGCAAGGTGCCGTCGTTCGGGCGTATCCTGCGCGGCGCCGCGCGTATCGCCGGCGTCTTCTGGTCGCTCGGGCACGCGGAGCCAGGCAAGGTACGCTACCGGCTGGCCCGGATCAACGGCATGCCTGGGCTCCTTCGCTATGTGGACGGCAGGATCGAGTCGGCGCAGTCCTTCACCATCGAGGCGGGCCGCATCACCGCTGTCTATGTCGTGCGCAATCCCGACAAGCTTTCCGCGGTGCCGCCGCTGCAGGCTGTCGCGGACCAGGGGGAGGCGATGCGCAATCCTGCGAACAATCCTACGAAAACAGGGTAATTACTGCCTTTGGCTATCAGCCTTTCGGTCTTTGATCCTGACGTCAGGCGCTTGTGGCTGCCGTTAGATCTCCAGGTGGCGGTCGAGTACAATTTGCCGTCGATCCGGCGCCAGCGCTGGCGCCCGCGGCAGTTTCCCTTGCCCTTTGCCATAAACACCATCCAGCGCAGGAGTTTCCATCACCGCCATGGTCACAGCCACCGCCATCTCCGCCAACGCCGCGACCCTCATCCGCGAGTGGATCGAAGGCGGCAAGTATCCGGCCGGCTCGCTGTTGCCCTCACAACGCGACCTGGCCGAGCAGCTCGGCATCAGCCGCACCTCGCTGCGGGAGGCGCTGTCCACCCTGCAGGGCCTGGGGCTGGTGGTCTCGCGACCCGGTAAAGGCGTGTACGTGGCCGCCGATGCCGCCGACGGCGCGCCGCCGCAGTGGCGTTTCTCGAAATCGCATTCGCTGACCGATATCTACCAGCTGCGCTTCGCGCTGGAAAGCTTTACCGTGGGGCTGGCCGCGGCGGCGCTGTTGCCGGAAGATATCGGCGCCCTGCGCGAGAACGCCGAAGCCATGCGGGCGTGCATCGATGCGTCCGACTTTACCCAGGCCGCCCGGCTGGATTTCGAATTCCATATGCGCATCATTGCCATCGCCGGCAACCGCGCGATTGCCGATATCCTGCGCAACAGCACCGACGTCATGCAGGAAAGCCAGCGCCTGCCGTTCTACCAGCGCGGCAGCCGCCATGCCACCTACACCGAGCACTGCGCCATCATCGACGCCCTGGCGGCGGGCGACGCCAGCCTCGCGCAGCGCGCCATGTCCGATCACATCGTGCGGGCCGCCCAGCGCGCCGGCGTGCATTTTCCCGCCGGTAGCCGGGCGGATGGCGGGATGGCGCCGGAGCAGCGTCCCGCCTGAATGCCACTGGAAGGCGGCATCTGGCAATTCCCCTAAAGTTTCTCCGCGCGTCGCCGTTACCCAGACGACGAGGCAGGCGAAGTCTACTAAAAAGGGGAGATGCAGCAATGACGGCACTGGCCAACCTGAGCACCCGTATGCGCCTTGGCGCTGGTTTCGCGGTGGTGTTGATATTGATGGCGGCTGCGATCGCGATTGGGCTCAATGCCCCGCCGGACGCGGCGGCCGGGAATGTCGGGCAGGGCGCCGACTCCGCCCGAGCCTGGATGTTCGGGCTCTGGCTGGCCGCGCTGCTGGTCGGCGCCGCCTGTACCCACGGCATTGCGCGCAGCATCGAGCAACCGCTGGGCGAGGCCGTCTTTATCGCCGAAACCGTGGCCTCCGGCGACCTCAGCAAGGAATTCGAAACCGAGCGCCAGGGCGAGTTCGGCCGTCTGCTGCGCGGCATGGGCGAGATGGAAGACATGCTCACCGACCTGGTGAGCCGGATCAAGGACTCGACGGATTCGATCACGGACGCCTCGAAGCAGATCGCGGCCGGCAATACCGACCTGTCCCAGCGCACCGAGGAACAGGCTGCGGCGCTGCAGGAAACCGCGTCGAGCATGGGCGAGCTGACGGCCATGGTCAAACAGAATACCGAGCGCGCGCACGCGGCCAACGAACTGGCGGCCAATGCCTCGGATATCGCGCAACGAGGCGGCACCGTGGTCGGCGAGGTGGTAGACACCATGCAGGCGATCAGCGCCAGCTCCAAGAAGGTGGTCGACATCATCGATGTGATCGAAGGCATCGCGTTCCAGACCAATATCCTGGCGCTCAACGCCGCCGTGGAAGCGGCGCGCGCGGGCGAGCAGGGGCGGGGCTTTGCGGTGGTGGCGGGCGAGGTACGTACCCTGGCGCAGCGCAGCGCCGCGGCGGCCAAGGAAATCCGCGGGCTGATCGGCGACTCCGCGGAGCAGGTGCGCAACGGCTCGGCGCGGGTGGAGCACGCTGGCCAGACGATGCGCGAGATCGTGACCGCCTCCCGGCAGGTCACCACCATCCTCGGCGAGATCGCGGTGGCGTCGGGGCAGCAGAGCGATGGCATCGAACAGGTCAATCAAGCCGTGATGCAAATGGACGCGGTGACGCAGCAGAACGCCGCGCTGGTGGAGCAGGCCGCTGCTGCCTCGTCGGCCCTGGCGGACCAGGCCCACCAGTTGCAGGCCGCGGTGGACGAGTTCAAGCTGGACGCCACGCCAGACGACATGGCACCCGCGCAAGCCCGTTTTGCCGGCGTGCTACGGGGCGCACACGCGTAGGCAAGGCCGTTGTAGTGTTTGCTGCGCGTGGAGCGGGGGTGCAAGGCATGTTCGTGTCTTCCCGCCACTTCCCGCAGCTTTCCGCAGCCTTCCGCCACGCTCCGGTGATGACGCCTCAGGCGTCATTTTTTGTGATGCCGGCGCTCCTTTGTGTTTCCATCCTGGCAGAAATCTTTACATTCCCGGCAGATATTTCCCCGTTTCGCTTTTCCGCGGCCCTTCTGCAGCCCTTCTGCAACCTGTCCCTGCAGGCCTGCGCACGGCTGGCGGGCGCCGGTTCCGGCGCTTGCCGTCCCCATCCGTCCCCATAGCCACTATCCTTAATCCGGGCATTGAAGTTGCGGGCCCCTGTTTCGCGACACACCGGTCGCGTGGGCTGCCCGTGGCATCGCCCGGTAGGAGATGACCTGTCAGGGCCATTGCGGCCAATAAAAAGGAGTGCTCAATGAAGAAAACCATGAGAAGCAGACTGCTGCCGGGCGTATTGCTTGCCGGCGGGTTCCTGGTCTCGGCCTCTTGTTTTGCGCAGCCGGCCTCCGGCACCGGCGGTGGGTATCGATACCAGTCACCGTCATCCAAGGATGCGAGCATGGCCCCGGCCGGCAACAACACGCGCAGCGTGCCGGGCCAATGGAAAAAGGGCGACAAGCTACCCGCCGAGTACCGCGATCGTCAATATGTGGTGGATGACTGGCGTCAGTACAACTTGCCGCAGCCAACCAAAGGCCGTCACTGGGTCGGGGTGGGCGCGAACTTCTACCTCGTTGCGCCCAATGGCTCGATCGCCGAGGTAGGCGGCGGCAGCTAGGGTGTTTCTGCCGGCGATTTTGCCCGCCTGACCCAGGGCATCCGCGCAGGGCGCATGCGCCACCGATCCACAGCGTTCATGACTACGCGCAATGTCCATGTAATCGCCGTCGTCTAAACTCAATCGGGATACAGGCCAGGAGCCGGCCAGGACGGCGGCTGCTGGTGCGAGCCATGCGAGCCTCGAGCCAACGTGTCCGACACTTTGTTTCCTTGCTGTGATGTGGCTGCGTCCGGGCCGGTATCCGGCGCGCGCCTTCATGGGTGCGCCGATGGCTGGGGCCGGCGCCTTGCGTTGTTGCGCGCGGCGCGTGCCCCGCCCAGTTTGTCCCCCACAAAAAGGATAGAAAGATGTCAACTCGTCGTCATTTCCTGAAAGGCATTCCCATTATTGCGGCCGCAGGCGCCCTGGGTGTTTCCCTGGCGTCCCGGGCGCAGGGCGGCGGCCCGATGGTCGATGAAAAAGACCCGCAGGCGGTCGGCCTTGGCTACAAGGCGGATACCACCAAAGTCGATAAAGCCAAATATCCCAAGCATGACGCCACCCAGCACTGCGGCAACTGCCAGCTCTTCCAGGGCAAGGCGACCGATGCCAGCGGCGGCTGCCCGCTCTTCGCGGGCAAGCAGGTTGCCACCAAAGGCTGGTGCAGCGCCTGGGTAAAGAAGGCTTGATAGCGGCCTGATACGGTGAAAGCGGCGGGCGCGCGGTCTGGGTGCGTCCGCCGCTTTCTTTTGTCCAGGCGAGCCTCTGCGTGTCCGGTTAAGCGTACATTCAGGCGTACATTCAAGCGTACATCCAAGCGGCCATTCGCGCGGCTGTTCAAGCGCCCATTTATCCGTCGATCGGCCACTTGGGACGGCGCGCGCGGCGATAGGGCAGTGCGCTCAGGTTGAGCGATACCGAGCCCGGTGCGTCCGCATAGATGACATGGCGGGCGATCCGCGAGAACGCGGTGTGGAAGTGCTGCGCGGACTTGACCACGATCAGCGTCTTGTCCTCCAGCCGGCAGCCAAGCTGCGTGAACACATCGGTATCCAGCGCCTGGGCGCGCAGCGTGATCAGCACGATCTCGATGCCCTCCGCTTCCACCAGCGCCGCGTTTCCCACCGCGGCCGGCGCCCCTGACAGCCCTGTCATGACCATGTCCGGGACCAGCGCCTTCACGGTGCACACCAGGTCGATGGGCGCTCCCGACATCGTGCTGACCTTGCCGCCGATGCGCAGCGGCAGGCGCGCGCCCACGCCGGCGCTAAAGGCAATGCGCACGGCGACGGGATCCCACAGGGGGCCCACCGCCACGTTGCCGACTCCGCGCTGGCGCAGGCGATGCAGCATGAACGTGGCATCTCCCGCGGCACCGCCGCCGGGGTTGTCGGCCGCGTCCGCGATGACTACGGGCGCGTCGCCGTACGCCAGCGCCTGGTCGATGGCCTCGTCCGGCCCGGGGCAGGCTGGCGTCAGTTGCTCTCGCATGCCAATCAGCTCGTCGGCGAGGCGCCGCGCAAGCCGTTGCGCGGCACCCGCGTCGCCGTCCGCGTACACCAGCAGCCTGGTGCCCATTTCGGGCACATCGCCCCACGGGAAACCATGCGCCACGGAGATGGACAGGATACCGTCGCGGCCCTCCAGCGCCATCAACCGGTCGACATAGCTCCTGGCCGGCTCCTGGTTGGTCCGGATGGTGACGACCATCTCGCAGTCCACCACCGCCGCCACGGGGGTGATGCGTCCCTCGGCCTGTGCCGCGCAAAAATCCACCAGCTCCAGCGCGCGCTCGCGGATATCGGTGTGCGGATATTCCTTGTAGGCCACCAGCATGTCGGCGTTCGCCACCATGGCATCGGACAGATGGCAATGCGGATCCAGTTCGGCGCCGACCACCACGCCGGGGCCCGCCAGCGCGCGCACGCGGGCCAGCAGGTCGCCCTCGCAATCCTCATAGCCATCGGCCACCATGGCGCCATGCAGCCCCAGCACCACCATATCGACGGGGAGCGCCCGGCGCAGGTCGCCAAGCAGTTCGTCGCGCAGCGTTTCATAGGCATGGCGCGTGGTGATGCCGCCCGGCTGCGCGCCGGCGGCCATGCCCTCGATCACAGCCCAGCCGCGCTCGCGGCCACGCTGGCGGGCGGCCCACAGTGGCCCGCTGAATACGGTCATCTCCGGCGGATGCGTGCCGGCGGGATAGTAACCCCGGTCGACGAAAGCATCCAGCGAGGTGGGCAGGGGGGCGAAAGTATTGGTCTCGGTAGCCAGCGACCCGGTAAAAACACGCATGATCCGCCGGCCTAGTCCGCGGTGGCGCCGGAGGCCTTGACCACCGCGCCCCACTTGGTGATTTCCGCCGCGACGTGCTGGCGCAGCGCTTCCGGCGTACCGCCGCCCGGCGTGGCCACCATGGCAGCGAGCTTATCCCGCGTATCCTTCTCGCCCATGATCGCGTTGACCTCCTTGTTCAGCGTATCGACGATACCCGCCGGCGTGCCGGCGGGCACGAACAAGGCGTACCACGACGTGACCTCATACCCCTTGAGCCCGCTTGCATCGACGGTGGGGATCTCCGGCGCGAACGGTTGCGGGCTCGCGCTGGTGACGGCCAGCGCGCGCAGCTTTCCGCTCTTGATCAGCGGGATGACGGACGGCGCCGTATCGAACATCACCTGCACCTGGCCCGCCATCAGATCCGTCAGCGCCGGTGCGCTGCCCTTGTACTGCACGTGCTCCATCTGGATGCCCGCCATGGTCTTGAACAACTCAGCCGACAAACGCGTCGACGAACCCGCGCCGGACGAAGCGAAGAACACCCCCTTCGGGTGCGCCTTGGCATAGCTGATGAACTCCGCCACCGTGGTCGCCGGCACCGAGGGATTCACCGCCATGATATTGGGGAAGCGCGTGAGCAGCACCACCGGCGCGAAATCCTTCTGGAAGTCGAAGGGCAGCTTCTTGTACAGCGAGACATTGATGGTGCTGGCATTGGAACCCAGCAGGATCGTGTAACCATCGTTGGGCGCGCGCGCCACGCCAGCCGCCGCGATATTACTGGCAGCACCGGGCCGGTTCTCCACGACAAAGCTCTGTCCCAGCCTCTCCGACAGCCGGTTAGCCACCAGCCTGGCCACGGCATCGGACGAACCGCCGGGCGCATAGCCGACCACGATCTTGACGGGCTTGGCCGGATACGAAGGATCCTGTGGCGCGGCGGCTGCGTGGTGGCAGATCACGCCCAGGGTTGCGGCTGCCAGGATTGAAGCGAAGGGTTTCATGCTTGTTTGCTCGAAAGGGGATCATGGTCTGGCATGGCAATCGAAATCAGCGCGCTGTATCGACTGGCAACCGGGCGAATTTGCCGCAGGCACATTATTCGCAATTCCAGCCCCCCGAATCAATGTAAGCTTGGCGGAATTTTGTTGCCTATTTGGCAACGGTTCTTCCCCTTCACCCAAAGATTGGGCAAGGGAAAAACATGCATCACCAGCCGAGGCTAGCGAGCGAAGACAGGAGACAGGAGACAGAGTTGAGACCCCGAGGAGCCGAGAAATTTCAAGGACACGCGCAGTGGTCAGATCACCGATTTGGTGTAGCCGTGTGGAGCGCCCGCAAGGGCGGGCCACACCGATCCGCGATGCGAAGCGAGCCGTGAAGGTGTAC
>NZ_JFJV02000042.1:0-959 GCF_000611145.1 Cupriavidus sp. SK-3
TGGGCAAGGGCTTCGCACTGGCGATCGCCTACATCGACACCAATGCCCACAACTCGGTCTATACCAATACGTCTGGCCGCTATGTCGGCAAGGCTACCGCCTGGGCTTCGATCACCAAGACTTTCTAAACACGCAGCAGGTTGAGCGGGCGCCGGACGCACGCCGGGCCGTCCCGCTCAGAGGAGAAATCGGATGAAACTGATCATCGCCGTCATCAAGCCGTTCAAGCTCGACGAGGTGCGCGAAGCGCTCTCGGATGTGGGCGTGTCCGGCATCACCGTGACTGAAGTCAAGGGCTTCGGTCGCCAGAAGGGTCACACCGAACTGTACCGGGGCGCGGAATACATCGTGGATTTCCTGCCCAAGGTGAAGATCGAAGTGGCCGTCCCGGACGACGTGGTCGACCGGGCCATCGAGGCGATCGAGAAATCGGCGCGGACCGGCAAGATTGGCGACGGCAAGATCTTTGTGGCGCCCATCGAGCAGGTCATCCGCATTCGTACCGGCGAGACCGGCGGCGACGCGCTGTGAGCGAGGAGAAAAAGCAAATGACATATTTCATGAGACGCTTCCTGTTGGCCTTTGTACTGATGCTGGGCATTTGCGGCCTGGCACGGGCGGCCGATTTCCCTGGCGCCAAGCTGAGCTTTGAGCTGGGCAAGGCCGAATTGCCGGCGGACAGTGCCGCGGCGGCCACCAAGGTGGCGGAGTTCGTCAAGGCGAACGCGGGCGCCAAGGTGCAGGTATCTGGCTTTACCGATACTTCCGGCGACGCGGCAGCCAATGCCGAGCTGGCCAAGCAACGCGCCCTGGCTGTGGCAGGCGCGCTCAAGGCTGCAGGCGTGCCTGACGACGCCATCGTGATGAAGAAGCCCGCTGAGGTCGAAAAGGTCGGCAATGCCGAGGCAGCGCGCGTGGTGGAAATCTCGCTCGTGGCCGTAGCGGCAGCCGCACCCCCC
>NZ_JFJV02000042.1:982-47671 GCF_000611145.1 Cupriavidus sp. SK-3
CGCCGCAGCGCCTGCACCGGTGCCCAACAAGGGCGATACCGCTTGGCTGCTGGTTTCCACGGCGTTCGTGATCCTGATGACGCTGCCGGGCCTGGCACTGTTCTACGGCGGCCTGGTCCGCTCGAAGAACATGCTGTCGGTGCTGATGCAGTGCCTGGTGATCTTCTCGCTGGTGTCGCTGCTGTGGGCCATCTACGGCTACAGCTTCGCCTTCACCGAGGGCAATGCCTTCTTTGGCGGCACCGACCGGCTCTTCATGAAGGGGCTCAACGTCGATGCCGTGGCTGCCACCTTCAGCAAGGGCGTGGTGGTGCCGGAACTGGCTTACTTCGCGTTCCAGTGCGCTTTCGCGGCCATTACCTGCGGCCTGATCATCGGCGCCTTCGCCGAACGCGCCAAGTTCTCGGCCGTGCTGGTGTTCGTGGTGCTGTGGTTCACCTTCTCGTACATCCCGATGGCCCATATGGTCTGGTTCTGGCCCGGCCCTGACCTGTACACCGACGCGGCGGCAGGTACCGCAGCCACCGCCAAGGCTGGCTGGCTGTTCCAGAAGGGCGCGCTCGACTTCGCCGGCGGCACGGTGGTGCACATCAACGCAGCCGTCGCTGGCCTGGTGGGTGCCTTCATGTTCGGCAAGCGCATCGGATTCGGCCGTGAGGCCCTGCGTCCGCACAGCCTGACCTTCACCATGGTCGGCGCCTCGCTGCTGTGGTTCGGATGGTTCGGTTTCAACGCCGGTTCGGCGCTGGAAGCCAACGGTTCGGCTGCGCTGGCCTTTGTCAACACGCTGCTGGCGACCTGCGCCGCAGTGCTGTCCTGGACCTTCGGCGAATGGATCAGCAAGGGCAAGCCCTCGATGCTGGGCGGCGCTTCGGGCGCGGTGGCAGGCCTGGTGGCCATCACCCCGGCGGCCGGCTTCGTGGGCCCGATGGGCTCCATCGTGATGGGTATCGCCGCTGGCCTGCTGTGCCTGTGGGGCGTGACCGGCCTGAAGAAGCTGCTGGGCATGGACGACTCCCTGGATGTCTTTGGCGTGCACGGCGTGGGCGGCATCCTGGGTGCGTTGCTGACCGGCGTGTTTGCCTCGCCGAGCCTGGGCGGCACGGGGATTTACGACTACGTGACCAACAAGGTGGCGGACGACTATTCGATCATGGGCCAGTTGTGGATCCAGTTCGAAGGCGTGCTTACCACCATCGTGTGGTCGGGCGTGGTGGCCTTCGTGGCCTTCAAGCTGGTGGATATGCTGATCGGCCTGCGGGTGCCGGAAGAGGAAGAGCGCGAGGGCCTGGATATCACCTCGCACGGCGAGACCGCGTATGAAGCCTGATCGCAATGGTGTTGTGCTGGAGAGCTGATTGGGAATCTTCTCTCAGGAGTTTCGCCCGGCCTTGTGCCGGGCTTTTTTCGTTCAGGCGGCACGCTTCGTGACGGCATCGGGGCGCATCCCGCCGTCATTGGCCGGGATGGCGGCGCTGTTCTTCGCAAAGTGCTTAAATCCGATCTTAAAAAGCTTCAATTGTTTTCAGGGGGTAGCGCACATACAGTGCGAGTGAGGCAGTTTCCTCCACCTGCAGAACGCTCCCCGTATCTGTCAGGCCATTTGAAAGCGCGGCTCCGGTCGCGCTTTTTTTTTCTGCCCGCGGCCCTCGCCGGCAGGTCGCCCGGAAGTGCCTCCGATTGCTCCTGCGCCGCCCCCCTTTTATTCCTGAGCCGCACCCCCATATCCGTATCCCTTATCCCTTATGCTGTCGCTCGCATATGCTTATTCAGGCGGCGCCAGCAGCCAATTGGCCGTTCCTCTACAATCTGGGCGAACGATAAAGACGATCACTAGGATGTATATGGTCCCGCATCTCATCACCGCGCTGAACGGTCCGCTGCTCGAGCTGGAAAAAAAGATCCTGGATGCGACGCCGTCCATCGAGCGCTGGTTCAGGCTGGAATGGCAGGAACATACGCCTCCGTTCTACTGTTCGGTCGACCTGCGCAATGCCGGCTTCAAGCTGGCCCCGGTCGATACCAACCTGTTCCCCGGCGGCTTCAACAACCTGGCGCCCGAAATGTTGCCCTTGGCCGTCCAGGCGGCCATGGCGGCCATCGAGAAGATCTGCCCGGACGCCAAGAACCTGCTGCTGATCCCCGAGCGCCACACCCGCAACATGTTCTACCTGCAGAACGTGGCGCGGCTGTCGCTGATCATGCGCCAGGCCGGTCTTAATGTCCGCCTGGGCTCGCTGTCCGAAGACATCACCGAACCGACCCCGATCGAGTTGCCCGACGGCCAGACGCTGGTGGTGGAGCCGCTGGCCCGCCTGGGCGCGCGCGGTCGCCGCCTGGGGCTGAAGGACTTCGATCCCTGCTCGATCCTGCTCAACAACGATCTCTCCGCCGGCATTCCGCCGATCCTGGAGAACATCAACGAGCAATACCTGCTGCCGCCGCTGCACGCGGGCTGGTCGACGCGCCGCAAGTCGAGCCATTTCGCCGCCTACGACGAGGTTGCCAAGAAGTTTGCCAAGCTGATCGACGTCGATCCGTGGATGGTCAACCCGTACTTCGCCAAGTGCTCGGGCATCGATTTCCACGAGCGTGTAGGTGAAGAGGCACTGGCCGACTCGGTCGAAGGCGTGCTCAAGAAGATCGCCAAGAAGTACCGCGAGTACGGCATCAAGGAAACACCCTATGTGGTGGTCAAGGCCGATGCGGGCACCTACGGCATGGGCATCATGACCATCAAGGATCCTTCCGAAATCAAGGGGCTGAACCGCAAGGAACGCAACAAGATGAGCGTCGTCAAGGAAGGCCTTGAGGTCAACGACGTCATCATCCAGGAAGGGGTGCACACCTTCGAGAAGGTCAACGAGGCGGTGGCCGAGCCGGTGGTGTACATGATCGACCGCTATGTGGTCGGCGGCTTCTACCGCGTCCATACCGGCCGCGGCAACGACGAGAACCTGAATGCGCCGGGCATGCATTTCGTGCCACTGGCCTTCGCGCCCAACGGCATTCCCGACAGCCATGCCAAGCCTGGCGCGGCGGTGCCGAACCGTTTCTACATGTACGGCGTGGTGGCGCGGCTGGCCTTGCTGGCGGCGTCGCTGGAACTCGAGAAGACCGACCCGAATCCGATTCTCTGACATGTCTGAAATGGCGCTGCCGCCGCTGGCGGCGCCTCGACGCGCCGCGCAAACCACGCGGCAACCCTGCGACCGGGACGAGCCATCATGCGTATTCTGTTTATTACCGATCCGCTGCACACCTTCAAGACCTACAAGGATTCGACGTACGCCATGATGGTCGAGGCGGTCGAGCGCGGGCACGAGCTGTTTTCCTGCCTGCAGTCGCAGCTGTCGCTGTCGGCCGACCAGGTGGAGGCGGTTGTGCATCCGCTGCAACTCACAGGCGATCCGCATGACTGGTACCGCACCGGCGAGGCCAGCCTGCAGCCGCTGACGGGCTTCGATGCCGTGCTGATGCGCAAGGACCCGCCGTTCGACATGGAATACGTCACCAGCACCTGGCTGCTGGAGCTGGCGGAGTCGCATGGCGCCAATGTGTTCAACAAGCCGCGGGCGATCCGCGACCATTCCGAGAAGCTGGCGATTGCCCGGTATCCCGAGTTCATCACGCCGACGCTTGTCACGCGGGATGCCGATCGTATCCGCGCTTTCCATGCGGAGCATCGCGACGTCATTCTCAAGCCGCTCGACGGCATGGGCGGGATGGGAATCTTCCGGGTCGGCCCGGACGGCTTGAACCTTGGCGCCATCATCGAGACCCTGGGCGAGGACGGCGCGCGCACCCTGATGGTGCAGCGCTATATCCCCGCCATCAAGGAGGGCGACAAGCGCATCCTGCTGATCGGCGGCGTGCCCGTGCCATATTCGCTGGCGCGCATTCCCAAGGATGGCGAAGTGCGCGGCAACCTGGCCGCGGGTGGTACCGGCCGCGCCCAGGAGCTTTCCGCGCGCGACCGCGAAATCGCCGAGTCGCTGGCGCCAGGCCTGTGGGAGCGCGGTTTGCTGCTGGTCGGGCTGGATGTGATCGGCGATTACCTCACCGAAGTCAATGTGACGAGTCCGACCTGTTTTCAGGAAATCACCCAGCAGACCGGCTTCCAGGTTGCCGCCATGTTTATCGATGCGCTGGAGCAAGCCGTGCAGGCCCGTGGCCGCTGAGCCGTTGGCGCCGCGCCAAACCGGTGCGTTGCGCTGAATCTCCAGCCAGCGTGCCTGCTACAATCGCGTCAATCCAACGGATTCACCACCATGGCAGGCATCCTGATCATCGCGCACGCCCCGCTGGCTTCGGCATTGCGCGAGTGCGCCGCCCACGTCTACTGCGGCCAGCCGCAACGGCTCGAAGCCATCGACGTCATGCCCGACGCCGAGCCCGCGGCCGTGCTGGCCGAAGCCCGGCGGCGCCTGGCCGAGGTCAGCGAAGACAATGGCGCGCTGGTGTTGACCGATATCTTTGGTGCCACGCCGGCCAATATTGCGGCCCGCCTCGCCGAGCCGGGCCGCGTCAAGGTGCTCGCCGGCGTCAATCTTCCCATGCTGGTGCGTGCCATTTGCTACCGTACCGAGAAACTCGACCAGCTTGCCCTCAAGGCGCTGGCGGGAGGCTCGCAGGGTGTGCTGCAGGTAGGCTCCACCACCGTCCAGAACCAGATCGCAAATCATCCCGACAAATATGCTGCAGAGGGACACCAACATCATCAATAAGCTCGGGCTGCATGCACGGGCTTCCGCCAAGCTGACGCAACTGGCGGGTAACTTCGTCAGTCAGGTCAAGATGTCGCGCAACGGTCGGCAAGTCGACGCCAAGAGCATCATGGGCGTGATGATGCTGGCCGCCGGCATCGGCTCCACCGTGACCATCGAGACCGACGGGCCCGATGAGCAAGAGGCGATGGACGCGTTGCTGGCGCTCATCGCCAACCGCTTCGGCGAAGGAGAGTAGGAAGCCGATTCGGGATGAGAGCGGCGGCACGGAACGCCGCGGCGCGCCTGGCCAGGGCCGCTTCGTTTCATCCTGGCACCGCTTCCAAGGTTGCTGGCCCTGGCCAGACTTTTTAAACGTTCCTGACGGAGCGGTACATGCCATTTGCCCTGCACGGCATCCCGGTCTCGCGCGGCGTCGCCATCGGGCGCGCGCATTTGCTGGCGCCTGCTGCGCTTGATGTCTCCCATTACCTGGTCGACGAAGACCGGCTCGAGGCGGAGGTGGAACGCCTGCGCTCGGCACGCGCGGCGGTGCGGGCCGAACTGGCCACGCTAAAGCGCGATCTCCCGCGCGAAGCCCCGGAAGAACTGGGCGCCTTCCTGGATGTGCATGCGATGATCCTCGACGACGAGGCGCTTGCGCGCGAGCCCGACGCACTGATCCGCAACCGGCGCTATAACGCCGAATGGGCGCTGACCACGCGGCTCGAAGAACTGATGCGGCAGTTCGATGAAATCGAGGACGAATACCTGCGCGAGCGCAAGGCGGATATCCGCCAGGTGGTCGAGCGCATTCTCAAGGTGCTGGCCGGCGCGGCCGTGCTGGCGCCGGCCCCGGCGCCGCCTTCGCCGCTGGCGCCCGATGGTGAGCCGGCACCCGGCGTGATCGTGGTGGCCCACGACATCTCGCCGGCCGACATGCTGCAGTTCCGCCATACCGTCTTCCACGGCTTCGTGACCGATCTCGGCGGGCGCACCTCCCATACCGCCATCGTCGCGCGCAGCCTCGACATCCCTGCCGCGGTGGGCGTGCAAAGCGCCAGCGAACTCATCCGCCAGGACGACTGGGTCATCATCGATGGCGATGCCGGCCTGGTCATCGTCGATCCGTCGGCCATCATCCTCGAGGAGTACCGCCACAGGCAGAGCGAGCGGGCGCTGGAGAAAAAGCGCCTGCAGCGCCTGCGCCATACGCCTGCCGTGACGCTGGACGGGCTTGAGATCGACCTGCTGGCCAATATCGAGATGTCCGAAGACGCGACCGCGGCGCTGACCGCCGGCGCGGTCGGCGTGGGCCTGTTCCGCTCGGAATTCCTGTTCATGAACCGGCGCGGGGAACTGCCCGACGAAGAAGAGCAGTTCCAGGCATATCGCGGCGCGGTGGACGCCATGCACGGGCTGCCGGTCACGATCCGCACCATCGATATCGGCGCCGACAAGCCGCTGGATGGCCGGGAGGGGCGCGACGGGCGCGGCGACGATTTCGAAACCGCGCTCAACCCCGCGCTGGGCTTGCGCGCGATCCGCTGGTCGCTGTCCGAGCCGGCCATGTTCCTGACCCAGTTGCGTGCATTGCTGCGGGCCTCGGCCTTCGGGCCGGTGCGGCTGCTGATCCCGATGCTGGCCCACGCGCGCGAGATCGACCAGACCCTGGACCTGATCGCACAGGCCAAGCGCCAGCTTGACGTCCGTGGCCAGGCGTTCGACCCGTTTATCAAGGTCGGGGCGATGATCGAGATCCCGGCCGCCGTGCTGATGCTGCCGCTGTTCCTGCGGCGCATGGATTTCCTCTCCATCGGCACCAACGACCTGATCCAGTACACGCTTGCCATCGACCGCGCCGATAACGCCGTGGCCCATCTCTACGACCCGCTGCATCCGGCGGTGCTGCAACTGATCGCGCGCACCATCCGCGAGGCCAACCACGCCGGCGTGCCGGTGGCGGTGTGCGGCGAAATGGCCGGAGATCCCGCCATGACCCGGCTGCTGCTGGGCATGGGACTGCGCGAATTCTCAATGCATCCTTCGCAGTTGCTGCGGGTCAAGCAGGAAGTCCTGCATGCCGACTGCCAGCGGCTGGAGCGGCTGGTCGAGCAGGTGCTGAGCGCCTACGAGCCGGAGGAACTGGCCTGCGCGCTGAAGCAGCTCTGATTGCGGCTGACAACCCTGGCGGGACTAAGGTTTTTCGGGAAATGCAACACTCTCAGTGAGCGTTACAAGGCACTTTTTTGGCGACTTGTGACGTTGTCTCAATCCACAATTTCCCGCGTAAGTGCCGCGTGATTGGCATATACATTTTGTGGCTTAATGGGAATTGTTATCATTTTCGATCTCTGATATTCTGACGTACATCGCGGGTGACATGCCGGTGTCACCCCTCTCCCAAGGAGGGATTTGTGTACGTTTGCATCTGCAATCAGGTTACTGACCGAGAAATCCATGGGGCCGCGCATCTTGGCGTGTCCACGCTCGACGAGCTGGCTGAAACGCTGGGCGTAGGCACCTGCTGTGGCCGTTGCCGCGAATGCGCGCAACAGGTCCTTTGCGAAGGCGTTGCCGCGGTCCGCAATGTCAAGGTCGCCACCATCCAGGTCGTGGACATTTCCTCCTGTTCGCCTTCGGGCCCACGTGCCATAATGGACACTCGGGACCCGGCAGTCGCGAACGATCAGCGTACCGAGCTGGTTGCTTGAACTCGCCCGTAACTATCAGGTTGCGGCGCGTTTTCGGTCGTTCAGACTGCATGCGGCGCGTCTTGCGCCGCTTCGCGTTTTTGCGGGGGCCCGTTGCTACAGGAGCCCCCTATGAAAGGTGACAAGAAAGTCATCCAACATCTGAACGCGCAGCTGAAGAACGAGCTGACCGCGATCAACCAATACTTCCTGCATGCTCGCATGTACCGCCACTGGGGCCTCAAGAAGCTCGGGGACGTGGAGTACAAGGAATCCATCGGCGAGATGAAGCACGCCGATCGCCTGATCGACCGCATCCTCATGCTCGATGGGCTGCCCAACCTGCAAGACCTCAACAAGCTGCTGCTGGGCGAAGACACCCCGGAAATGCTCAAGTGCGACCTGAAGCTCGAGCAAGGCGCGCATGCCACCGTCAAGGAAGGCATTACTTACTGCGAATCGGTGGGCGACTACGTTAGCCGCGAGATCCTGGTCGACATCCTGACCGACACCGAAGAGCATATCGAGTACCTCGAAACGCAGCTCGACCTGATCGACAAGGTTGGTCTGCCGAACTATCTGCAGTCGCAGATGGAGCCGGGCGAGCAGTAATCCGCCCAGCAGTCGGCCGCGGGTTCGCAAGAACGCAGTGGCCGCCCCCGCGCGGCGCCGTTCGGTGCTGCCGCCTCTCCCCGTATCCGGGTAGTAACCCTTCTCATTCGGATTCCCATTCCTTGCCAGTCGCTTCGCAGCCATCGCCGTTGCCGTGCCGGCGCCAGCTTGCCCGTGATCCGCGCGTGCAGCGGCGAGAGGCGCCAGATAGCATATAGGGTGCAGATGAGCCAGCGCACGCATTCACATTCGCAAACGCCACGAAACAGGAGCCGAGGATCATGGCAGAACCCATTCGCCTGACGCAGTACAGCCATGGTGCCGGCTGCGGCTGCAAGATATCGCCACAGGTGCTCGATGTGATCCTGGCCGGCAGCGGCAATCAGCATCTCGACCCGCGCCTGTGGGTCGGCAATGCCTCCCGCGACGATGCGGCCGTCTACGCGCTGGATGGGCTGGATCACGGCCGCGGCGTGGTTTCCACCACCGATTTCTTCATGCCGATCGTCGATGATCCCTTCGACTTCGGACGCATCGCCGCCACCAATGCCATCAGCGACATTTATGCGATGGGGGGCGATCCGTTGCTGGCCATTGCCATCCTCGGCTGGCCGGTGAAGTTGCTGCCACCCGAGGTGGCGCGCGAGGTGGTGGCCGGTGGTCGGCGCGCCTGCGAGGATGCCGGCATCCCGCTTGCCGGCGGGCATTCCATCGATGCCCCGGAGCCCATCTTCGGGTTGGCGGTGACTGGCGTGGTCGACCGCGCGCACCTGAAGCGCAACGATACCGCCACGGCCGGGTGCCGTCTTTACCTGACCAAGCCGCTGGGCATCGGCGTGTTGACCACGGCCGAGAAGCAGGGCCGGCTGCGCGCGCAGGATGCACACCTGGCGCGTGACTGGATGTGCGTGCTCAACCGCCCCGGCAGCCGTTTTGGCAAGCTGGCCGGCGTGCGGGCCATGACGGATGTGACCGGCTTTGGCCTGCTAGGGCACTTGGTTGAAATGGCCGATGGCAGCCGCCTTACCGCTCGCCTCGACTACGCCGCGGTGCCGCTGCTGCCGGAGGTCTTGCGCTATGTGGAGGCCGGCTGCGTGCCGGGCGGTACGCAGCGCAACTTCGATAGCTATGGCGCGCGGATTGGCGCCGGCATCGGCAACCAGGGCGGCTCGCTGAGCGAGGTGCAACGCGCCGTGCTGTGCGATCCGCAAACCAGCGGCGGTTTGCTGGTGGCGGTCGAGCCTGCCGGCGAAGCCGAGTTCCACGCTGCCTGTGCCGAGTTCGGCCTGGCATTGGCACCGGTTGGCGAGATGGTGGCGCAGGGCCAGTACGCCGTCGAGGTAATCTGATGCGCGACGATGCGTGCGATTTCCGCCGGCTCTTCCTGTCCGGTGCCGCTTTGCTCGATGTACGCGCACCGGTGGAATTCGCGCGCGGTGCGTTCCCCGGCGCGGTGAACCTGCCGCTGATGAACGACGACGAGCGCCACCAGGTGGGCTTGTGCTATCAGGAGCAGGGGCAGCAGGCCGCGATCGCGCTGGGCCACCGCCTTGTGAGCGGCGACGTCCGCGCCGCGCGCACCGCCGCCTGGGCGGCGTTTGCGCGGGCGCATCCGGAGGGCTATCTGTATTGCTTCCGGGGAGGCATGCGTTCGCAGATCGTGCAGCAGTGGCTGCGCGACGATGCCGGCATTGCCTATCCGCGCGTGACGGGCGGCTACAAGGCGATGCGCGCTTACCTGATCGACGTCATCGATGCCGCCGCCGCCGAGTGCGGCCTGCTGATACTGGGCGGGCTGACGGGCAGCGGCAAGACCGAGCTGATCGCCGACCTGATGGCTAGCCAGGATGCGGCAATCGACCTGGAGGGCGAGGCCCGTCATCGCGGTTCCAGTTTCGGCCGGCGCGCGGTCGCGCAGCCCACGCAAATCGATTTCGAGAGCGATCTGGCGGTCGCGCTGTTGCGCCACCGCGCGAGCGGGCGTGCCGCCCTGGTGGTCGAGGACGAAGGGCGCTTCATCGGCGCCCGGAACCTGCCGCAGTCCTTCTACCTCGCCATGCAGGCGGCGCCGCTGGTCTGGCTCGAGGAGCCTTTCGAGGCGCGCGTGGATCGTGTGCTGGAGGACTACGTGCTTGGCCTGTCGCAGGAATTCATCGAGGCGCTTGGCGAGGAGGCGGGATTCGCCGCTTATGCCGCACGCCTGCGGGATGCGATGGCGGCAATATCCAGGCGGCTCGGCGGAGCCCTCTACGGGCGGCTCTCCGACTTGCTGGGGCAGGCGCTGGAGCGCCAGGCCGAGTCGGGCCAGACCGAGTTGCACCGGGGATGGATCGGGATTTTGCTGCGGCAATACTATGATCCCATGTATGCCTACCAGCGCGAGCGGCGCGAGGCCAGGATCGTATTCCGCGGCGAGCGCGCCGCCGCGCTCGCCTTCCTGCGCGAGCGCACGCGCGCATGACTGGCGCTTAGCGGCCGGCGTCCCCGTGGGCCTCGCCGCCGCAGACTTCGCAGTCCGGCACGCGCCCAAGGCGCATGGTGGTCCATTCCATGCCGAGCGCATCGACCATCAGCAGCCGGCCGGCCAGGGTGGTGCCGATCCCCATCAGCAGCTTGAGCGCCTCTGCCGCTTGCACGGTGCCGACCATGCCCACCAGCGGCGCGAATACGCCCATGGTGGCGCAGGCCACTTCCTGCGCCGGCTGTGAGGGCGGGAACAGGCAGGCATAGCAGGGCGCGCCCGGCTGGCGGCGGTCGAACACGCTGATCTGTCCGTCGAAGCGCAGCGCAGCGCCGGACACCAGCGGCACGTTGTGCCGCACGCAGGCGCGGTTGACCGCCTGGCGCGTGTCGAAGTTGTCGCAGCAATCGAGCACCACATCGGCCCCGGCCACCAGTTGCGCCAGTTCGGCGGCGCCCACGCGAGCCTGCACCAGGCGGACGTCGATGCCGGGGTTGATGCGCAGCATGCCTTCGCGCGCGGATTCCACCTTGGGCCGGCCGACATTGGCGGTGGTGTGGATGACCTGGCGCTGCAGGTTGGTCAGGTCGACCACGTCGTCATCGACCACGGTAATGGTGCCAACGCCGGCGGAGGCCAGGTAGGGCAGGGCTGCGGCGCCCAGGCCTCCGGCGCCAATCACCAGCGCGTGGCTGGCCAGCAGCCGGCTCTGTCCCTCGATGCCGAGTTCGTCGAGCAGGATATGCCGCGAATAGCGCAGCAGTTGATCGTCGTTCATGGCGTGCAATGCAAAAGCGGCCCCGCGGGGCCGCTGTCGTCCATCAGGTTTTCAGGGAGTCTTGCCGGTCGGCGTGCCCAGCGGCGTTCCGATCGGTGCGCTCGCCGGCGGGGCGCTGGCTGGTGCCTTGCCGCCAGCTTTGGCCGGGGTGGTGCCAGACTTCGCGGATGCCGGCTTGGCCGGCTTGTCCGACACGGCCACGGCTTCGAGCTTGGACTTCGAGCGCTTGACCGGCTGGCCTTCGAGCTGTGCGATCGCCTGCTGCAGCATGAAGTCCTCGGCCGAACCGAATTCGATCGGCTTCTTCTTGCGTTCCTTGTCGCGCTCTTCCGGCGACTTCTTGGCGTTTTCTTCCTCCAGCCGGCGCAGCTCCTCGACGCGGCGCTGCTCGCGCTCGTTCATCTCGGGCTCCTCCGACTCCTGCTTGTTATGCAGGTGGCGCTCGGTGTCGATTTCACGCGTGATCAGCGCGTCGTCAGGATCGCCTTCCGGGTTCTGGTCGACCGGGATGTCCGGGCGGATGCCCTTGGCCTGGATCGATTTGCCCGTCGGCGTGTAGTAGTACGCGATGGTCAGCTTGATGCCGGTGTCGTTGGTGAGCGGACGCACGGTCTGCACCGAGCCCTTGCCAAAGGTGGTCTTGCCCATGATCAGCGCACGCTTGTGGTCCTGCAGCGCACCGGCGACGATTTCGGAGGCTGATGCCGAATAGGCGTTGGTCAGCACCACCATCGGGATTTTCTTGTACAGCGCCGGCAGGCTCTTGAGCGGATCGTCTTCGAGGGACGACAGCCGGTAGTTGTTGAACGTGGTCTTGTAGACGCGCTTGGCGTCGGGCACCTGGCCGTTGGTCGAGACCACGGTCACGTCATCGGGCAGGAACGCTGCCGCCACCCCGACCGCGCCTTGCAGCACGCCGCCGCCGTTATTGCGCAGGTCCAGGATCACGCCCTTCAGGTTCGGGTTCTTTTGCGCCAGTTCGTCCAGTTTTTTGCCCAGGTCCGCCACGGTGCGCTCCTGGAAGCTGGTCAGCCGCACCCAGGCCAGCTTGTCGTTGTCGATGAGCTTGGCCTTGACCGACTGCACGCGGATCTCGGCGCGCGTGATCGACACCGGGAAGGTGCGTTCCTCGCTCTTGCGATAGATCGTCAGCGTGACCTTGGTGCCTGGTTCGCCGCGCATGCGCTTGACAGCCTGTTCGAGCGGCAGGCCGCGCACGGGTTTGTCGTCGATACGGGTGATCAGGTCGCCGGGCTGGATGCCGGCACGGAAGGCGGGTGTGTCTTCGATCGGGTTGATCACCTTGACCAGTCCTTCTTCCTGGGAGATTTCGATCCCCAGGCCGGCGAAGCGGCCGCGCGTGCCTTCCTGCAGTTCCTTGAAATCCTTCTCGTCCAGATAGGCCGAATGCGGATCCAGGCTGGCGACCATGCCCTTGATGGCCTCAGTCAGCAGCTTCTTGTCATCGACCGGCTCTACGTACTCGCGCTTGATCTGTCCAAAGATGTCCGCCATCAGGCGCAGTTGCTCCAGCGGCAGGGGCCCTGAAGAGTTCTGCGCGGTGGCCGATAGCTGCAGCGTGGCGAGCACGCCGGCAACGAGTCCGGCAGAAACAAGACTTATGTTCTTGAGCGTCTTACGCATGAGGGCTGCCTGAACGTGTGAGGATTGTGCTGTGTCGGAGCCGGCCTGGCGTATCACACCGGCCGGTTTTGTCCGACAGTATAAGAGGGAGCGGCAAAAAAGGCCTGATCCACTGCATGAGGCGGCCGGGCGATGCGCCTGGGCGGCGCCCGCCCGGCCCTTGCCTCAGCGTGCCTTGCCCTGGTTCGCCACGGCGGCCAGGGAGGCGGCGATCGCTTCCTGGTCGCCCAGGTAGTAATGACGCAGCGGGCGCAGGTCGGCGTCCAGCTCGTACACGAGCGGGGTGCCATTGGGGATATTGATGCCAACGATATCGTCATCCGAGACCTGGTCCAGATACTTCACCAGCGCGCGGATGCTGTTGCCATGGGCTGCGATCACCACGCGCTTCCCCGATTTGATGTCGGGCGCAATGGATTCGTTCCATAGCGGCAGCACGCGGGCCACCGTGTCCTTCAGGCATTCGGTCAGCGGGATCTGCTCGTGCGGCACCTGGGCATAGCGCGGATCGTCGTACGCGACGCGCGGATCGTCCGTTTCGAGCGCCGGAGGCGGCGTGTCGTAGCTGCGGCGCCATACCAGCACCTGCTCGTCGCCGAACTTGGCGGCGGTCTCGGCCTTGTTCAGGCCCGACAGCGCGCCGTAGTGGCGTTCGTTCAGGCGCCATTCGTTCCGGACCGGGATCCACATCAGGTCCATTTCGTCCTGCACGTGCCACAGCGTGCGGATAGCGCGCTTCAGCACCGAGGTATAGGCTACGTCGAAGCCCAGGCCGGCTTCGCGCAGCAGCTTGCCTCCCAGCTTGGCCTGGGCCACGCCGGTGTCGGTCAGGTCGACGTCGACCCAGCCAGTGAAGCGGTTTTCGAGATTCCACGTGGATTCGCCGTGGCGGATGAGAACGAGTTTGTACATGCTGCTTCCAAAGCGTGAGAAACCTGTGTGCGCCATGCCACATACCGCCGCAGTTGTGTCAAGTAGGAGACAATGGCGGGTCGCGGGCACGAAACCGTCTATTTTATAATGCCGCCGACTCAACCCACCGGAATGCCAACGTGAATTTCTTCGCCGACTACAACAACCTTGCCTTGATCGCCCTCGCCGTGGTGTCGGGCGGCCTGCTGGCCTGGCCCGCCATCACGCGCGGAACCGCCGGCAAGACTGTCAATCCGGCCGCCGCGACCCAGCTGATCAACAAGCGCAATGCGGTGGTCGTGGATATCCGGGAAGCCACCGAATACGCCAAGGGCCACCTGCCGCAAGCCAAGAGCGCGCCACTCGCGGACCTTCCCAGCCGTGCCGCCGGCCTTGCAAAGGACAAATCCGTCCCAATCATCGTCGTGTGCCAGACCGGCCAGCGCTCGGGCAAGGGTCAAGCAGCCTTGAAGGAAGCCGGTTACAGTGAGATCTATTCGCTCGAAGGCGGCCTGGCCGCCTGGCAGCAAGCCGGCCTGCCCGTAGTCAAGTAAGGGGCGCCTGAAGCGGCTCCGGGGGCATGCCCCGTCGCCGCGCCAGCAGGGCGCCCGTCTTTGTCCGGTGTGGCGCAGTCCTGGCTTGCCGGCACCCGAGCTACGTCCAGAGTCCCGTTTTTCAAGGAGAACCGCATGGCCCGCGTTGTGATGTACAGCACGGTAGTTTGTCCGTATTGCCAGATGGCCGAGCGCCTTCTGAAGGCCAAGGGCGTCGACGCGATCGAGAAGATCCTGATCGACCGCGAGCCCGGCAAGCGCGAGGAAATGATGACGCGCACAGGACGGCGCACCGTGCCGCAGATCTACATCGACGAGACCCATGTGGGCGGCTTCGACGACCTCTCGGCGCTCGATCGCCAGGGCGGGCTGGTGCCCCTGCTGGCTGCCTGAAGGCCCCGCAGCCTCGGCGCGGGTGAATTCGTCACCCGCGTCATGTACCATATGCGTTTTCCAACCGGGTGCCGACCCGGGCCGTTAGCCGGGGCCATTCCAGCCCGTGGCGCAGATGGTCCGTACGCCAGGTGCCCAACGCCTCTTTCCGGAAGCCTTTCATGAGCGACCAGCAAAACAATCAGCAGGAAGACCAGCCGTTCTTCAACATCCAGCGTGTGTACCTGAAGGACATGTCGCTGGAACAGCCGAATTCGCCCGGCATCTTCCTCGAGACCGAAGCCCCGGCCGTGGAAGTGCAGGTGAACGTGGGTGCCTCGCAGTTGCAGGAAGGCATCTTCGAGGTGGTGGTGACCGGTACCGTGACCACCAAGGTGCAGGACAAGGTTGCCTTTCTGGTGGAAGCGCACCAGGCCGGCATCTTCGATATCCGCAACGTGCCGGTGGAGCAGCTCGACCCGCTGCTGGGCATCGCTTGCCCGACCATTCTCTACCCGTACCTGCGTGGCAACATCGCCGACGTGATCACCCGCGCCGGCTTCCAGGCCATCCACCTGTCGGAAATCAACTTCCAGGCGCTGTACGAGCAACGCCTGCAGGCAGCCATGGAAGAAGCCGAGGCCGCCCAGGGCGGCAACAGCGGCATCGTGATGCCCGACGGCAGCCAGGCTCGTCACTGATCCTGCTGTAGTCAGTTGCAAAGACGGGGCCTCGGCCCCGTTTTGTCTTTCCGGCCCGCGTTACTTGATGAATGCGGCTTTGAGGCTGAACCAGCGAGGCGAACGCCATGAAAATCACTGTCTTCGGTGCAGGTGCCTGGGGCACCGCGCTCGCCAGCCATGCCGCCGCGGCCCACGATGTGGTGCTGTGGGGGCGTGACGTCACGCAGCTGGCGGGCATCGGCGCCGATCGCGTCAATGCCACTTACCTGCCCGGCGTACCGTTGTCCGCGCGGCTTGCGGTCGAGCCGGATTTCGAGCGCGCCGCGGCGCATGCCGATGTCGAACCCGACGGTCTCGTGATCGTGGCCACGCCGGTCTCGGGCCTGCGCGAAATGACGCGCAGACTGGCCGCGCGCCAGACCGGCGCGTTGCGCATGCTTTGGCTGTGCAAGGGCTTCGAGGCCGGCACCAATGCACTGCCGCACCAGATGGTGCGCGAAGAACTCGATGCCGCCGGCCGTCTGCACGACACCAGCTACGGTGTGCTGACGGGCCCCAGCTTTGCCCGCGAGGTGGCGCTTGGCCTGCCGTGCGCGCTGACCGTGGCGGGCACGTCGCCCGCGCTCGCGGAACTGGCGCAGCATGCCTTCCATCACCATGCCATGCGCATTTACGGCAGCGACGACCTGGTCGGCGCCGAAGTCGGTGGCGCGGTCAAGAACGTGCTGGCGATCGCCACAGGCGCCAGCGATGGGCTGGGCCTGGGCCTGAACGCGCGCGCCGCGCTGGTGACGCGCGGCCTGGCCGAGATGACGCGGCTGGGCATGGCGCTGGGTGGCCGTGTTGAAACCTTCATGGGTCTGGCGGGCATGGGCGACCTGATCCTGACTGCCACGGGCGACCTCTCGCGCAACCGCAAGGTTGGCCAGCAACTGGCCGAGGGCAAGACGCTGGCGCAGATCCTGGCCGAACTGGGCCACGTAGCCGAAGGCGTGCGCTGCGCGCAGGCGGTGGCGGCGCTGGCAGCGGCAAAGGGCGTCGATATGCCGATCACGCGCGCGGTCTGCGCGGTGCTCTTCGAAGGGCTGCCCGCCGCCGACGCGGTGGCGCAGCTGCTGCAGCGCGACGCGCGCGACGAGTGAGCGCATGCTGACCCGGCAACCACTGCGGACCTCCCCCGCCTGGCCGGGCGCTGCGATTTGCCAGGGACGCGAGCCCTTTCCCGATTGATTTCATTGAATCCGGCGGCGATACGCTTGCGCATTTGCCACCGCCTTGCAACATGTCCCAAGACTTCATCGCGGCCCGCCGCCGCACCCTCATCGCCCTTGCCGCCGGCGCCATGTCCGGCATGGCAGGGACGGTAATGGCTTCGCCCGCGGCCTCCCAGCCCTGGCCAGCGCGCCCGATCCGCATGGTGGTGCCGTTCCCGGCCGGGTCCTCGCCCGACCTGATCGCGCGCCTGCTGACCGAGAAGCTGGCCGTCGCGCTCGGGCAGCCCGTGGTAGTGGAAAACCGCCCGGGCGCCGGCGGCAATATCGGCACCGGCATGGTGGCAAGGGCCGCGCCGGATGGCTACACCTTGCTGCTGACCATCAATGGCCCGCTAGTCACGGCGCCGACCCTGTCGCGCCATCTTGGCTACGACCCGGTGCGCCAGCTCGCGCCCGTGTCGCTGGTGGCAACTTCGCCCAATGTCCTGGTGGTGGATGCCCGCCTGCCGGTGCATGACGTACGCGAGTTCGTGGCGCTGGCACGGTCCCGTCCGGGCGTGCTGAACTACGGGTCGGTCGGCAACGGCAGCGCTTCCCACCTGGCGATGGAGCAGCTCAAGGCCGCGGCGGGGATCGACCTGCAGCACATTCCCTATCCGGGCTTCGCGCAGATCACCACCGCCATGGTCGGTGGCCAGGTGCAGGCTGGCTTCATGGTGCCGGCCATCGCCATGCCCCTGGTGGCTGCCGGCAAGCTGCGCATCATCGCGGTCACCACCAGCGGGCGCACCAGCCTGTTGCCCGCGGTGCCAACCGTGGCGGAATCCGGCTATCCCGGCTTCGAGGCGATCTCGTGGCAAGCGGTGCTGGCGCCGGCGGGAACGCCCGCGCCGGTGATCGACCGGCTCTATCGCGAACTGGTGGCCATCATCGGCAGCGAGGATGTGCGCGCCAAGATGCGAGCCCAGTATTTCGTGCCGGCAGGGACGGCGCCACAATCGCTGCGCCAGACCATGGCGAGCGAAAAAGCGCGCTGGGACAAGGTGATTCGCGTCGCCGGCGTGCAGCCGGAATAAAGCGCTTTCGTCAGGCCGGATCAGGCGCCGCCGGCAAAGCCGTTCTGGCGCCAGGCTTCGAACACGACGACCGCGACGGTATTGGAGAGGTTGAGGCTGCGGTTGTCCGGCCGCATCGGCAACCGGATGCGCTGCGTGGCGGGAAACCACTCGCGCCGCTCCGGCGCCAGGCCGCGCGTTTCCGAGCCGAACACGAACCAGTCTCCAGGCTGGAAGCCGACCTGTCCGAACGGCGTCGAGCCGTGCGTGGTCAGCGCGAACATGCGGGCGGGGTCGGGCTGTTCGCTTTCCATGAGCGCATCCCAGTTCTCGTGCACGCGCATGCTGGCGTACTCGTGATAGTCCAGCCCGGCACGGCGCATGCGCGCATCCTCGAGCGGAAAGCCGAGCGGCTTGACGAGGTGCAGGCGCGCGCCGGTGTTGGCGCACAGGCGAATCACATTGCCGGTATTCGGGGGGATCTCGGGTTCGACCAGGACGACATTGAACATGGGAGTGGGCGGGCCGGAGGCACCGTAGCCGTGAAACGCTGCGCAGCTTACCCTGCCGGGGGCCGCCTGTCACGCCGCGCAGTGGCGGGGAGGGTCAGCGCGTACTTCACTGGATGGCGGCGCCGGGCCTAGGGTGTGCGCAGCGCCACCAGCAGCGTCACACGCGTTGCGCCGTGAGCCTTCAGGACCCGCGCCGCTTCGCCCAGGGTGGCGCCGCTGGTCATCACATCGTCGACCAGGCCGACATGCAGGCCCGCGACATCGTGCCCGGGTCCGAGGCCGAAGGCGTCTTGCAAGTTGGCCTGCCGCGCGGCCAGGTCCAGTGTGGCCTGCGCCGGGGTATCGCGCAGGCGCGCCAGCAGCGTCGGGGCGGCGCGCACACCGAGACGGCGTGCCAGTGGCCGCGCAATTTCCCAGGACTGGTTGAAGCCACGTTCCGCCAGCCGCCGCGGGGACAGCGGAATCGGCGCCAGCACATCGGGCTGCGTCAGTCCGCACGTGGCGGAAGCGGCCTGCCAGCGGCTTGCCAGTTCGCCCGCGAGCCAGTCCGCCAGCGGCAGCACGCCGCCGAATTTCAGCGCCAGCACCGTGCCGTCCTGCGGGCTGGCGTAGTCGCCGAGCGCGAGGGTGGCATCGAACGGCGGCGGTTCATAGCGGCATTGGCTGCAGATCGGCGCATTGCCCGGCCCCGCGGCGCGCCCCAGGGGGCGGGCGCAGCAGCGGCAGCGCGGCAGCGGCGCCAGCAGCTCCTCCGCGCAGCCGGCGCAGACGGTTTCGTCCTGCACCGTGCCGCACAGCGCGCAGGCCGCCGGCAGCAGCGCGCGCATCCAGCGCCGCGCATGCTGGCGCAGTGTGCTGTCGCGGGGGCATGCCGGCAGGTGCAAGGCGGGCGTGGAAGCCGGATGTGATGCCGGGCCGCCGCCGGCAGGCGCGGCGGCGGGCGCGTATACTTGCGGTCCGGTCGCGCTGTCCGCTGGCGCGCACACCGTTTCCCGGACGGGCGCATCGCTGCGGCCGCCATCCCCATTTTCTTGCCGCCTGGTTTGACCGTGTCCCTGCATGACGCCGACTCCCCCGATGCCTATTTGCCGCCCACGCGGCTGACCCGCCTCGCCTTCGACCGGCGCAGTGCCGGTTTCGGCCAGCTCGATTTCCTGCTGGGCGAGATCGGCCAGCGCATGCAGGAGCGCATGCAGATGATCCGGCTGGCGCCGGCGCGCGCGCTCGACATTGGCTGCGGCCACGGCCGCGGCCTGGCCGCGCTGCGCGCCCAGTACCCGGATGCGCAGATTGCCGGCCTTGATATCTCCGGCGCCATGCTGCGCGAAGCGGCGCAGCGCGATCCCCAGCGCCAGTCCGGGTGGCTGGGGCGCCTGCTCGGCAAGCGCCCCACGTTCGACCTGGTGCAGGGCGATCTTGCCACATTGCCCTTCGCGCCGGCCAGTTTCGACCTTTTGTGGTCCAACCTCGCGCTGCACTGGCATCCCGAGCCGCATCGGGTCTTCCCGGAATGGCACCGGGTCACCCGCGACGAAGGCCTTGTGCTGTTCTCGTTGTTCGGGCCCGATACGCTGGCGGAGTTGCGCGCCGCGTTCGCCGAAGTGGATGGCGAAACGCATTCCCTGCGTTTCGTCGATATGCACGATATCGGCGACATGCTGGTGCACAGCGGCTGGTCGACGCCCGTGATGGACATGGAAACCCTGACCGTCACCTACGAGTCGCCGCGGACCCTGCTGCGTGAAGTGCAGGCCTTCGGCGGCCTGCGCCTGCCGACGGTGGCCGGCAAGGCCGGGGGCTTGCGCGGGCGCGCCTGGCTTGACGCGCTGCTGGCAGCGCTCGAGCGGCGCCGCAATGCCGACGGCCTGATCCCGCTCACGTTCGAGATCGTCTACGGTCATGCCTGGAAGCTGGCGCCGCGCGGCAAGCAGGCCGTCGATGAGCTGGGACACGCTGTCGTCCCGCTGGACAAGATCGGTCGCGCGCGCCAGCGCAAGTAACGTGGCCGACGCCCTTGCATGCATCGCTCGCGCAGTCAAGCAGGCTTTCGCACGCACCGCGCTGAAGCACAAAAACTTGTCGCGCGCTAGCCCGTTGGTCAAGTGGCGGCCTTGTCCGTGTAGGCGAAGCGCCCTATAATGCGCCAGTTTGTCGCAGTGGTCTCCCTGGCACTATTTGCCCGAAATCGCACCCCAATGGTGCGTCCCAGGCGCAATCGTCCAGGCGTGCATCCGGTCACAGCGGTTGGCGATGCAAGGTTGGCGATGCAAGACTTGGGTATCGCATTCCAGACGGCGCAAGACGAATCCGACGGCAGGTCCGGCGGATCCGGCGCGCTGGACAAAGACTGGCTGATGAAGCGGAATTGCTCGCTGTCTCCACGCCAGGTTGGCTGGTTTTACCTTTCGATCGTCAGCATTTCGCTTGCCATCGCCTTGTTTTTTGCGTGGCGAGGGTCGTGGCTCGTCCTTCCCTTTGCCGGGTTGGAGCTGCTTGGACTGGGCATTGCCCTGCTGGTGCATGGGCGGCACGCGTCGGATTACGAGCGGGTCAGCCTGGCCGACGGCAGGCTGGTAGTGGTTTCGGTCAGTGCAGGGCAGCTGACACGGCATGAGTTCAACCCGGTGTGGGTGCGGGTCGAGCTGGATGAATCATTACGAGCGCTGGTGTTGCTGCGCTCGGGCGGGAGCGCTGTGCGGGTGGGGTGTTTTCTGGACCCGTACAAGCGGCGAAAGTTCGCGCAGGAACTCGTATCGGCTTTGCGTTATCTCTGAGAGGCAGCGAGGGCCCCGCGAGTGACAGATTTGAATCTGTAAATTGGGTAGATAACAAATGAAAATGTGGAAGAAGGCATCCGCAGCGTGTCTGGTGGGCGCGTCCCTGCTCACTAGTCATGCAGCCCTGGCAGTGGAAGACATGCCAGGCGGCCCCGCAGTGCGTCAGCTCAATCTGACCGAGCCGGTCACCAAGATCGCCGAGCAGATTCACTGGCTGAACTGGATGATGCTGATCATGTGCACCGTGATCTTCATCGGCGTTTTCGCGGTGATGTTCTACTCCGTGTTCACGCACCGCAAGTCCAAGGGCGCGAAGTCGGCCTCCTTCCACGAGAGCATCACCGTCGAGGTGATCTGGACCATCATCCCGTTCCTGATCGTCATCGGCATGGCCCTGCCCGCCACCAAGACGGTCGTGGCGATGAAGGACACGACCAATGCCGACATCACCATCAAGGCCACCGGCTACCAGTGGAAGTGGGGCTACGACTACCTGAAGGGCGACGGCGAAGGCATCTCCTTCGTGTCCACCCTGACCACCCCGCGCGAACAGATCAACAACGAGGCCCCCAAGTCGAACACCTACCTGATGGAGGTGGACAACGAGATGGTGGTGCCCGTGAACAAGAAAGTCCGCATGGTGCTGACGGCCAATGACGTCATCCATGCCTGGATGATCCCGGCCTTCGGCGTCAAGCAGGATGCGATCCCCGGCTTCGTGCGCGACACCTGGTTCAAGGCCGAGAAGGTTGGCGTGTACCGTGGCCAGTGCGCCGAGCTGTGCGGCAAGGAACACGCCTTCATGCCCATCGTCGTGCGCGTGGTTTCGGATGCCGACTACGCCAAGTGGGTTGACGGCAAGAAGAAGGAACTCGCCGCCAAGGCCGACGACCCCAACAAGACCTGGACCCTGGAAGAACTCAAGGCCCGTGGCGAGAAGGTCTACACCGCCAACTGCGCGGTCTGCCACCAGCCGAACGGCAAGGGCGGCGGCGCGTTCCCGGCCCTGGACGGCTCCAAGGTCGTCAACGGTCCCGATGCTGGCCAGATGCACATCCTGCTGGAAGGCAAGGGTGCCATGCCGGTCTGGAAGCACCTCTCCGATACCGAACTCGCTGCCGTCATGACCTACACCCGCAACAGCTGGGGTAACAAGACTGGCGAAGTGATTCAACCGAGCGATTTCGTGAACGCCCGTGCCGGCAAGTTCCGCGAAGGCGGTGGCGCACCCGGCGCCAGCGGCGGCGACGCTGCACCGAAGACGGAAGACAAGCCCGCTGCCAAGCAGGCAAGCGCCGCGGGTGACCGCGCGGCAGGCTGAACAGGATTTCAGGAGTTTTCGCGATGAGTACTGCTACCCCGGACGCGCTCGCCCACCCGCACGACCACGCCCACGATGAGCACCACGATCATCCGCACGGCTGGCGCCGCTGGCTGTTCGCCACCAACCACAAGGACATCGGTACGCTGTACCTGCTGTTCTCGTTCACCATGCTGCTGTCTGGCGGCGCGCTGGCACTGCTGATCCGTCTCGAACTGTTCGAGCCGGGCCTGCAGTTCTTCCGCCCGGAACTGTTCAACCAGTTCACCACCATGCACGGCCTGATCATGGTGTTCGGCGCGATCATGCCGGCCTTCGTCGGCTTCGCCAACTGGATGATCCCGCTGCAGATCGGCGCATCCGACATGGCCTTCGCGCGGATGAACAACTTCAGCTTCTGGCTGATGCCCCCGGCGGCCCTGCTGCTGGTGCTGTCGTTCTTCGCACCGGGCGGCGCCACCGCCGCCGGCTGGACCCTGTACGCGCCGCTGTCGGTGCAGATGGGCCCCGGCATGGACATGGCGATTTTCGCCATGCACATCATGGGCGCCTCGTCGATCATGGGTTCGATCAACATCATCGTCACGGTGCTCAATATGCGCGCACCCGGCATGACGCTGATGAAGATGCCGATGTTCTGCTGGACCTGGCTGATCACCGCCTACCTGCTGATTGCCGTGATGCCGGTGCTGGCTGGCGCCATCACCATGGTGCTGACCGACCGTCACTTCGGCACGAGCTTTTTCTCGGCTGCAGGCGGCGGCGACCCGGTGATGTACCAGCACATCTTCTGGTTCTTCGGCCACCCCGAGGTCTACATCATGATCTTGCCGGCCTTCGGGATCGTCTCGCACGTCGTGCCGACCTTTGCCCGCAAGCGGCTGTTCGGCTATAGCTCGATGGTGTACGCGACCGCCTCGATCGCCATCCTGTCGTTCATCGTGTGGGCTCACCACATGTTCACGACCGGCATGCCCGTGACCGGCCAGCTGTTCTTCATGTACGCCACCATGCTGATCGCGGTGCCGACGGCCGTGAAGATCTTCAACTGGATCGCTACCATGTGGCGCGGCTCGATGACCTTCGAGACCCCGATGCTGTTCGCGATCGGCTTCATCTTCGTGTTCACCATCGGTGGTTTCACGGGCCTGATGCCGGCGGTTGCCCCGATCGACATCCAGTTGCAGGACACCTACTTCATCGTGGCGCACTTCCACTACGTGCTGGTGGCGGGTTCGCTGTTCGCGATGTTCTCGGGCTTCTACTACTGGGGTCCGAAGTGGAGCGGTTTCATGTACAACGAAACCCGCGGCCAGATCCACTTCTGGGGCTCGATGATCTTCTTCAACATCACCTTCTTCCCGATGCACTTCCTCGGGCTGGCCGGCATGCCGCGCCGCTATGCCGACTACCCGACGCAGTTCGCGGATTTCAACGCGATCGCTTCGATCGGTGCCCTGGGCTTCGGCCTGATGCAGGTGTATTTCTTCTTCTTCGTCGTGCTGCCGTCCTACCGTGGCGGCAAGGCGGCCGGGGACAAGCCTTGGGATGGCGCCGAGGGCCTGGAATGGACCGTGCCGTCGCCGGCCCCGTTCCACACCTTTGAAGTTCCTCCGCAGGTCAAGTAAGCAATGATGCGCGGAAGGATGGGCACGGCCCTTCCTTCCGCGTCACGCAGGCAAGGTGTTATGCAGGATCCAAACAAAAGTCCATCGCAGGCAGACCGCAAGGCCGCGAATCGTCGTCTCGGCCTGATCCTTTTCTCCATCGTGATGGTTTTCTTTTTGGGTTTCTTCGCCAAGATGATTATTCTCGGCTGAAGCTGCAGGGTATTGAGATGAGCGTGAGCCAGCAGTCAAACGATGCCACCGACAAGAAGTTCAACCGCGGGATGCTGCTGCGTCTGCTGGTGGTGGTGGCGTTGATGTTCTCGTTTGGCTATGCGCTGGTGCCGCTGTACAAGAAGATCTGTGAGATCACCGGCCTGAACGTGGTGACCACGCGGGATCTGTATGGCGGCCAGGTCAAGAATACGCAGGTGGACACGACCCGCACGATCACGGTCGAGTTCGATTCCAACGCGCGCGGTCCGTTTGCATTCCGTCCGGTCAAGAGCAGCATGGAAGTGCACCCGGGCGAAATGACCACCATCGTCTACGAAGTGGCGAACGGGCAGACGCGCGATATCTCGGCGCAAGCCATTCCGAGCTACCTGCCCAAGCTGGCCACGCAGTATTTCAAGAAGATCGAGTGCTTCTGCTTCAAGGAACAGACGCTGAAGGCGAAGGAAGCACGCGAGATGCCGGTGGTGTTCGTGATCGATCCGGACCTGCCGAAAGACGTGAAGAACATTACGCTGTCCTACACCTTCTTCGAGATCGGGACGCCGGTGGCCCAGGCGCCGCAGGGCCCGCTTGAGGCGCAGCCGGCCGGAGCGGGCAAGGGCATTTGAGTAGCAGGTGAAGTGGTTGTAAGGGGGTAGCCGTGGATGAGATGAAGGACGCGGTCAAGCGCAAGCTGTCTTTTGCGCAGACCCTGCGCGCGGTGTTCTGGTCGTTTATCGGCCTGCGCAAGGGCAGCGAGCATGAACGCGACATGGCACAGCTCAACCCGGTCCATGTGATCATCGCCGGCCTGATCGGGGTAGCCATCCTGATCGCCGTGCTGATCACCGTCGTGCGTGTGGTGGTGGGGTAGACAGACTGTCGCGCGCGGGACCGGGCAGGGAGAAGTAAAAGCAGGCAAAAGCATGCCGCCGGCCAGCAGTCGGGGCCGGATGTGCGGATAACGATTACTGAATCAAAGACTCTGAGCTGGAGATAAAAGAATGAGTGCGAATCGCGCAAACGCTCCGTACTACTTCGTACCGGGCCCCTCGCGCCATCCGATCACGGCAAGCTTTGGCTTGTTGCTGACGGCTGGGGGTGCTGCTGGTTGGGTAAACGGGCAGAGCTGGGGGCCGTATGTCTGCATCCTGGGCCTGGTGTGGTTCCTGTTCGTGCTCAAGAGCTGGTTCAGCGATGCGATCAGCGAGTCCGAGACCGGCAAGTACGGCAAGAACATCGACCTGTCATTCCGCTGGTCGATGGGCTGGTTCATCTTCTCCGAAGTGATGTTCTTCGCAGCGTTCTTCGGCGCGCTGTTCTATGCCCGCAACATCGCCATGCCGTGGCTGGGCGACCTGAACAACAAGATCCTGTGGCCCGACTTTTCCGCCGTATGGCCTAACTTCGGCCCGGCCGGGGTCGTCGAGTCCTTCCAGACCATGGGCCCGTGGCCGATCCCGACGATCAACACGGCGCTGTTGCTGATGTCCGGCGTGACGCTGACCTGGGCGCACCATGCGCTGCTGGCCAACAAGCGCAGCCAGCTGATCCAGGGCCTGGTGCTCACCATCCTGCTGGGCGCGGTCTTCATGTGCTTCCAGGTGTACGAGTACCACCATGCGTACACGGAACTGAACCTCAAGCTGACCTCGGGCATCTACGGCTCCACCTTCTTCCTGCTGACCGGCTTCCACGGCTTCCACGTGACCATGGGCGCGATCATGCTGACGGTGGTGCTGGTGCGCGTGCTGAAGGGGCATTTCACCCCCGATCATCACTTCGCCTTCGAAGGCGCGGCCTGGTACTGGCACTTCGTCGACGTGGTGTGGCTGTTCCTCTACATCGTGGTGTACTGGCTGTAAGGCACCCGACTGCAGTGCCCGCCGGCGACGCCGGCGGAATCGCCCGGCGAGATCTCCGCCCGGCGAAGAACAACAAAAAACAAGCGCCGCAGGAGTCTAGCCACTGCGGCGCTTGTTTTTTGCAGTTCGAACGCGTGTAGCCACTTGCGCCGGCCGGCGCGACTGGCTCAAGGCCCCATGCGAATACCCGTGCTTTGTATCCAGCCCATCCAGTGAGAGAACAGGATGAAGACGAACAGCGCCACGGAAAAGCCGACCCGGAACATCAGAGAGCGCATCATGTTCGGCGTCTTGCCGCGGTCGCGCATCATGAAGAATAGCGCCGAGGCCAGGCTGCCGATGATGAGGATGAACGCGATGATGATGACAATGCGCATGGAGGGCCCGCAAGTGCGGGGTCGGCTAGAGGTAATGTGCCATTATCGCATCGCCGCTCTTGAGGAAACACTCGGGAGTCGCCCGTGAAGCTTTGGCGCGCGCTGAGCCCGGTTCCCACCATCGCCGCGCTGGTGGTCATTGCCGTCACTTGCGCGCTCGGCAACTGGCAGCTTGACCGCGCCCATGAAAAGCTGGCGCGTGCCGCGCGGCTGGAGGCGCTGGCTGCGCAGCCGCCCCTGGTGGTGGGCAGTGCCTTGCTCGAAGGGCAGGTGGCGGAGCGCCGGGTGCACGTGCGCGGCCGCTTCGATGCGGCGCATACCGTTTTGCTGGACAATCGCCCACATGGCAACGGCACCGACAGCCGCGCCGGATTCATGGTGCTGACGCCGCTGCGCGTCGTGGCGAACGATCCCGGCGCGCCAGCGGTGCTGGTGCTGCGTGGCTGGCTGCCACGCGATGCGCAGGACCGTACACGAATCGCGCCATTCCCGACCGCCGAGGGCGACGTGGAACTTGATGGCACCGCGCTGGCCGCGGTACCCAGGGTATTTAGCCTGGGCCAGGGCGCCAGTGCGGAGGCCGGGCAGAAGATCCGACAAAATGTGGATCTCGCTGCATTCGCGAAAGAACTCGGTGTGCCGCTGCAGCCCTTCGTGCTTGAGCAGCGCAGCGATAACGGCGACGGGCTGGCGCGCGATTGGGCGCCAGCGGATACTGGCGCCGACCGTCACTATGGCTACGCCTTCCAGTGGTTCGGCCTCGCGGCGCTGACGCTGGTGCTGCTGGTGGCGTTGAGCTGGCGGCGTGCCGCCCGCATGGCGGCTTGAGAGGCAGTTACGGCGGCAGACGGCACATGCCAGCACGCGACAGGATTGCCGGCGCCACCACCAGCGAACCACAGCGGGACGGCGCGGTCAGATGACCGCAGCCGCCCCTAACGACAGACAGACGAAACACTATGCAACAGCCAGATCCCGCTTCCGCCCAGGCCGCCCGCGCCGCGCCGCAAGATTCGCGCATCGACGCCCGCACCCGCCGCGGGCGCATCCAGATGCTGTTGCTGCTGCTGGTGTGCGCTTCGCCTGTGATTGCCTCTTACCTCACTTATTACGTGTTCAGGCCGGCGGGCGGCTCCACCAACTATGGCACGCTGGTCGAGCCGCAGCGCCCGATGCCGGCGATGCAGATCGGCAACGAGCGGGCCGAGACCGTGCCGCTGGATAGCTTCAAGGGCAAGTGGCTGCTGGTCACGGCCGATGGCGCTGCCTGCGACGAGGCTTGCGCCAGGAAGCTGTTCACCATCCGCCAGATCCGTGCAGGGCAGGGGCAGGACCGCGAGCGCATCGTGCCGGTATGGCTGATCAGCGACGATGGCCCGATTGATCAGCGCCTGTCGGCTGCCTACAACGAGCCCTATGCCGGTGTGCGCTTCCTGCGCGCCAATCGCGAAACCATGCAGAAATGGCTGCCGGCGGAGCAAGGTGGGCGGATCGAGGACACGCTGTTCCTGGTCGATCCGCTGGGCAACCTGATGATGCGCTTTCCCAAGGACCCGGACCCCAAGAAAATGAGCTCCGACCTGAAGAAGCTGCTCAAGTACTCTCATATCGGGTGAGGCGCGCATGCTGCTCCAACTCGCCATCATCGGCGTGCTGATCGCGCTGTTCCCGCTCAGCTACGTGCTGGTCAAAGGGGATCGCAACAAGTACCGCAAGCTGGTGTGGATCACCGCCTTTCTGACGCTGGACCTGATCATGTTCGGCAGTTTCACTCGGCTGACCGATTCCGGCCTTGGCTGCCCGGACTGGCCGGGCTGCTACGGCCACTCCAATCCGCATGCCGCGCAGGAGCATATCCGTGCGGCCGAAACCGCCTTGCCCAGCGGGCCCGTGACCATCACCAAGGCGTGGATCGAGATGATCCACCGCTACTTCGCCATGGCGGTCGGCGTGCTGATCATCACGCTGATGGTGCTGGCCTGGGTCAAGCGGCGCGAACTCAGGCAGTCGCCCTGGTTCGCCACCGGCGTGCTGTTGCTGGTGTGCGTGCAGGGCGCGTTTGGCGCCTTTACGGTGACGCTCAAGCTTCAGCCCATCATCGTGGTCACGCACCTGATGTTGGGCATGGGCCTGCTCGCAGCATTGATCTGGCTGGGTTCGCGCAGCAACCCGCCGCTGGCAATCGCGCCGCAAGCGGGCGCGCTGCGCTGGCCGGCACGCATTGCGCTGGCCCTGCTGGTCATCCAGATCTTCCTGGGTGGCTGGGTGAGCACCAATTACGCGGTGCTGGCCTGCACCGACTTTCCGCTGTGTAACGGCCAACTGGTACCGGACATGGACTTCCGCCACGGCTTCACCCTGTGGCGCCAGCTCGGCATGACCGCCGACGGCGACTACATTCCACACTCGGCCCTGGTGGCGATCCACTGGGTGCATCGTGGATTTGCCTTCGTCGTGCTGGCTTTCCTGGCCTGGTTCGGCCTGCGGGCGCGCCGCTTTGGCGGCCTCGCCCGCAGCGCCGGCTGGCTGCTGGGCGTGCTCGCGCTGCAACTGGCTACCGGCCTTTCGAACATCGTGTTCGACTGGCCGCTGGGCGCCGCGGTGGCGCATAACGGCGGCGCGGCGCTCTTGCTGCTGCTATTGGTTCGTCTCAATTACAATATAGGGCTCGCGGCCCGGTCCGCGAACATCGCTACGGACGTGCCGGCTGCCGCGCGCGCCACATGAAAGACAAGAACTCCCCAGTGGTTACTGCTACCCACACACATCCCCTCGGACGGGTTCGCCACCTGGTCCGCCAATACGCCGCCCTTACCAAGCCCCGCGTGACGCAGCTTGCCGTCTTCTGCGCCATCATCGGCATGTTCCTGGCCACGCCGGGCATGGTGCCCTGGCCGGTGCTGATCGGGGGTGCCGCCGGTATCTGGCTGCTGGCGGGTGCCGCTTTCGCCATCAACTGCCTGGTGGAGCAAAAGGTCGACGCGCTGATGCGCCGCACCGCATGGCGCCCCTCCGCCACCGGCGAGATCACGACGATCCAGACACTGGTGTTCTCGGCGGTGCTGGGCGGCGCGGGGATGTGGCTGCTGCACGTTTATACCAACGACCTGACCATGTGGCTGACGGTTGCCACCTTCGTCGGCTATGCCGTGGTGTACACGATCCTGCTCAAGCCGGCCACGCCGCAGAATATCGTGATCGGCGGCCTGTCCGGCGCCATGCCGCCGGCGCTTGGCTGGGCGGCTGTCGCTGGCGAACTGCCGGCCGAAGCCTGGTTCCTGGTGCTGATCATCTTCACATGGACCCCGCCGCACTTCTGGGCCCTGGCCCTGTATCGCCGCGCCGACTACGCCAAGTCCGGCTTGCCGATGCTGCCGGTGACGCACGGCGAGCGCTTCACGCTGCTGCACATCCTGCTGTACACGCTGATCATGATCGCGGCCACGTTGCTGCCTTTCGTATACGGGATGTGCGGTTACATTTACCTGGCGGCGGCGCTGATCCTGGGGGGCGGTTTCCTCGCGTACTCCTGGAAGATGTACCGCAACTATTCCGACGCACTGGCGCAGCGGACTTTCCGCTTCTCGATCCTTTACCTCTCGCTGCTGTTCGCCGCGCTGCTGGTCGATCACTATTTCAAGTTCCTGCCGCAAGGCTGAGCGGCCGGACGGCGGCTTGCGACATCTTGTCGCGGCCTGAGCGCGCGGCGGCCCCAATCGGCGATACTGCATCACATCTGTTAATGTGACCTTGCCGCGTCCGGCCGATTGCCGGGCGGTCGTGGCTCGCCAAACCACCCGAACCCGCATGCCGAACCGCTTCCCTCCGGGCTTCCTGCCCACTTTCGCCACCTTCCGCCGGTTGTGCCTGCTGGCGTTGTGCTCGCTGCTGCTTGCTGCATGCGGCCAGCAGCGTGCGTCTTTCAAGAACGTCGATATCACCGGTGGCAGTGAATTCGGCAAGGACTTCGTCCTCACCGATCACAACGGCAAGGTGCGCTCGATCGCGGACTTCAAGGGCAAGGCGGTGGTGATGTTCTTCGGCTATACGCATTGTCCCGATGTGTGCCCGACCACCATGGCTGAGTTGAAGGCGGTCATGGAGCAACTGGGGCCGGATGCCGACAAGGTGCAGGTGCTCTTTGTCACGGTCGACCCCGAACGCGACACGCAGGCGCTGCTGGCGCAATACGTGCCGGCCTTCGATCCGCGCTTCCTGGGCATGCGCCCGGCCGACGACGCCGCGCTGCAGAAGGTCGCCAAGGACTTCAAGGTGTTCTACGCCAAGGTGCCAGGCACATCGCCGTCCAACTACACCATGGACCACTCGGCGGGCAGCTATGTGTTCGACCCCAGCGGGAAGCTGCGGCTGTTCATTCGCCATGGCCAGGGACCGGAGCCAATTGCGCACGACATCAAGCAACTGCTTGCTTCCTGAGGGGCGCGGCCGGTGTAACCGGCAGACAAAATGAAACAGGGCCGGTCGCGAGACCGGCCCTGTTGCTTTCGGGAAAGGGCGGGGGTGAAATGCCCGCCGCCGCCCGGCGCGCCTCAGGCAAATGCCTGCAGCGCTCCCTTCATCTTTTTCATCGCCGCGGTTTCGATCTGACGGATACGTTCGGCCGAGACGCCGAATTCGTCAGCCAGTTCGTGCAGCGTGGAACCGCCGGACCCGTCGTCGTTGACCTGCAGCCAGCGCGCTTCGATGATGCGGCGGCTGCGGTCGTCGAGCTTGGACAGCGCTTCCTCCAGGCCTTGCACCTGCATGCGGTCGTGGCGCTGGGCCTCGATCACGCGGGTGGGTTCGTTGTGGTTGTCGGCCAGGTAGGCGATGGGAGCGAATTCCTCTTCGCCGTCGTCGATCTGGCCTTCGAGCGCCAGGTCACCACCTGACAGGCGGGTTTCCATCTCCATCACTTCTTCCGGCTTGACGTTCAGCTCGCGCGCAACCGCGTCGATCTGTTCCGGGGTGAAGGTATGGGCACCCTGCTTGTGGCTGCGCAGGTTGAAGAACAGCTTGCGCTGGGCCTTGGTGGTAGCCACCTTGACCATGCGCCAGTTCTTCAGCACGTATTCGTGGATCTCGGCCTTGATCCAGTGCATCGCATACGACACCAGGCGCACGCCCTGGTCCGGGTCGAAGCGCTTCACGGCCTTCATCAGGCCGATATTGCCTTCCTGGATCAGGTCCGCATGGGGCAGGCCGTAGCCGAGGTACTGGCGGGCGATGGACACCACCAGGCGCAGGTGCGACAGCACCATGCGGCGCGCCGCGTCAACGGAGTCATGCTCGCGCAGCTCGCGCGCGAGCCGCTGCTCTTCCTCGGGGGTGAGCAGGGGAATACGGTGGACAGCCTGGATATAGCTGTCCAGATTTCCCAGCGTTCCGGGAAGCGTCAGCGCAAACGTGCCGGTACCTTGGGGCACCGTGGGCAGACGGTTGGTCATTTGGGTTTGGTCAGCAGATAGGACCGCGTTCACTCGATTGCTCCTTTTGCATCCGGCGGGTGGGTTGCCCGCGTACGCCAACCCATGGGGGGCCACGCACTGCATTGCAACACATATTAGCACTCAAGCCGGGGGACTGCTAAGTTGGAGTAGTTATAGGGTTGATAGTTCCTGATAATCGAAATCTGTTTTCACATAGCGTTTCTTGCGAGGGGCTTTGCGTGATGTGGCGTGGCCACTATCTCATGCGAGCCCCCGAACGATCCGACATGGGTTAGAGGGACCACGCGCCCTTCGGTTCTATCGCCAAATGAGATGCAGTGTTTCTACAGCGGCTACACTCTTTTCATTTGCGCTATCCGCCAGCATCGACCGAACCGGGGAGAATTCATGTCTGCTATCGAACACTTGCTCAAGCCGCATACGCGTGACCTTGGCGACTTTGCCGTCAGCCGGCTGCTACCTGCGGCGGCAACGCAGACCGTCGGGCCGTTTATCTTCTTCGACCATATGGGACCCGTGGCGATGCCTCCGGGGGAAGGTGCAGACGTGCGCCCGCATCCACATATTGGGCTGGCGACCGTCACTTACCTGTTCGAAGGCGAGATCCTTCACCACGACAGCCTTGGCAGCAAGCAGGTGATCAGGCCGGGCGACGTGAACTGGATGACGGCGGGAAAGGGCATCGCGCACTCGGAACGCTCGCCGCAGGCCGCCCGCGATGCCGGGCCGCGCCTGCATGGCATACAGACCTGGGTGGCGTTGCCAAAGGCGTTTGAAAACGTCGAACCGTCCTTCCATCATCACCCCGCCGCAACGCTGCCCAAGCTGGAGCGCCCCGGGGTGCGGATGACGGTGATCGCCGGAGATGCCTTTGGCGCGGAGGCTCCCGTGAAGGTGTTCAGCCGCACGCTCTATGTGGCCATCGAGCTGGATGCGGGTGCCAGCCTGGAGATTCCGCCGGAGCATGCCGAACGTGGCATCTATCCGGTGGACGGCAGCGTTGCGCTGGATGGCGAAATATTGCCGGAACGCCATTTGGCGGTGCTGGTGCCTGGCGTGCCGGTGACGCTGACCGCGCAGGCGCCTTCGCGCGTGATGCTGCTAGGCGGCGATCCGACGGACGGGCACCGTTTTATCTTCTGGAATTTCGTCGCCAGCAGCAAGGAAGCGATCGAGGCAGCCTCCCAGCGCTGGGAGGATGACCAGTTCCCGCGCGTGCCCGGCGAGGACGATCGCATCCCGCTGCCGCAGCGCAAGCGCTGAAAGCGCCCGGGCCTGCCTCAGACCGGGCTGGCCCAGGTCACGCGCGTTCCCTGTTGCAGGCAGTCGCGGATCGCCTCGATCTGCGTAGCGATCGGAGCCGGGACGGGTGTCTTGCCGTCCAGCACGAGGCGGATCCAGGCCGCAGTCTGGTCCACGTCGCTGCCGGGTGGCAATTCCGGCACTTCGGTGATGGAGCCCGCGGTGGGATCGACCAGCGTGCGCTGATGCCCGTCGTGCAGCCAGTCGATGCGGCTGCTGCGCCGCGCATCGGCCACCACTTCGCCTTCGGTGCCGCGCGCCAGCAGCACATTGGCGGGCTCGCGAGAGAAGTAGTCGGTCAGCGTTTCGCGGTACTCGGGATGGGTGTAGCTGTACAGGCGCAGCGCTTCCGCCGGGGAGTGGGTGCCGACCGGCTGGAGCATCTTGACCACTGTGTGCGCGGAGTTGCGCAAGCCGATCTGCATGCGCCTGTCGAGCATGGCGGCCAGCGCCGGCGACAGCACGTCGATCGGCAGCACCGCCAGCGGGCCCGGCTGGCTGTCCTTGCTGCGAAGCTGGGCTTCGGCCTGCGCCACGGAGCTGCACGGCGAGATGCCCAGCGCCTCGAACAGAGAGAGGCTGGTCACACGCCCGTTGAACTGGCGGCTGCCGTGCACCAGCACGGGAATGCCTTCGCGCGCCAGCAACAGGGCCAGCAGCGGTACCAGGTTGGGCTGCTTGCGCGCACCGTTGTAGCTTGGGATGGTCACAACGATGCGGTCCGGTGGCGCGGCCAGCGGCAGGCAGTGCGCGTGCGCGGCATCAAGCATGCCGGCCAGCTCGTGCGGGGCTTCGCCCTTGATGCGATAGGCCATCAGCACCGCGCCCAGCTCGATATCGGCCACGCGGCCGGCCAGCATGGCATCGAACAAGGCCTGCGCGTCCTCGCGCGGCAGCGCGCGGGCGCCGTTGACGCCCCGGCCGATTTCCTTGATGTACTTCGCGGCGGCGAAAGTCGGGGCAGCGGGCGTGGCAGGCGTGGCAGGCGTGGTGGTCATGGCGGGCTGGGGCGATGTGGTTTGAGGTTCATGATAGCGGAGCGGACGGGCCGTGCCCATCGCATTGGACAATGCCGGCCTGCCATGCCGCCGCGCCCGCTTGCCGGCGTTCGCTCAGGCGGCTTCCTTCAGCGCCGGATTGCGCTGCTTGCGATACAGGAAGTCCAGCACCGCGGTCCGGCACGCGTGATAGTTCTTGTCGTCGGCCAGCGCCATGCGCTCGCGCGGCCGCGGCAGGTCCACCTTCAGCACTTCGCCGATCGTGGCAGCCGGGCCGTTGGTCATCATGACGATGCGGTCGGCCAGCAGCACCGCTTCGTCCACATCATGGGTCACCATCACCACCGTGCTGCGGGTCTTGGCCACGATCTTGATCAGTTCGTCCTGCAAGTGCGCGCGGGTGAGCGCATCCAGCGCGCCGAAGGGCTCGTCCATCAGCAGCACCTTGGGCTCCATCGCGAGCGCCCGCGCGATGCCCACGCGCTGCTTCATGCCGCCCGAGATTTCCTGCGGATACTTGGATTCGGCATGGGTGAGCCCGACCATGGCGAGCGTGTCGTGGGTGCGCGCCTTCAGTTGTGCTTTGCTTTCGCTGCCGCCGAACACGCGTTCCACGCCAAGGTAGACGTTTTCGAAGCAGGTCAGCCAGGGCAGCAGCGAGTGGTTCTGGAACACCACCGCCCGATCCGGGCCGGGCCCGGCGATCTCGCGCTCGGCGCAGATCAGTGCGCCGGCGCTGGGACGGTCCAGTCCGGCCAGCAGGTTGAGCAAGGTGGACTTGCCGCAGCCGGAGTGGCCGATCAGCGTGATGAACTCGCCGCTGGCGATTGTCAGGTTGACATCGCGCAGGGCGACGAACGGCCCCTTCTTGGTCTTGAAGGTCTGCCCGACGTTTTCGATACGGACGAACTTTTCCATGAGGTTCTCCTTGGCGCCGCGCGCGGTAGCCGTCTTAGTTGCCGTAGCTGAAACGCTTCGCCAGGCTCAGCAATGCGTATTCGAGCAGCAGCCCGACCACGCCGATGATGAAGATTGCGATGACGATGTGCTCCACCTTCAGGTTGTTCCACTCGTCCCACAGCCAGAAGCCGATGCCGGTGCCACCGGTCAGCATCTCCGCGGCCACGATCACCAGCCAGGCCGTGCCGATCGACAGCCGCACGCCGGTCAGCATGTAAGGCAGGACGGCCGGCAGCAGCACGCGCGTGAACACCTTCCATTCCGACAGGTCGAGCACGCGCGCGACATTCAGGTAATCCTGGGGCACGCGCGTCACGCCCACCGCGGTGTTGATCACCATCGGCCAGATCGAGCAGATGAAGATGGCCCAGATCGCCGCCGGATTGGCAGACTTGAACAGCAGCAGCCCGATCGGCAGCCACGCCAGCGGCGAGACCGGGCGCAGCAGGCTGATGATGGGTGCCATCATGGCGTTGAGAAAGGCGAAGCGTCCCAGCGCGAAGCCGGCCGGGATGCCGATCAGCGCCGCCAGCCCGAAGCCTGCCGCGACCCGTGCCAGCGATGCCAGCACGTTCCAGCCGATGCCCTGGTCATTGGGGCCGTTGCGGTAGAAGGGGTCGGCAAACAAGGGCACGGCGGCATGCCAGGTAGCGGCCGGCGTGGGGATGGCGGGGATCATCGTGGCGATACCGTGCCAGACCAGCAGGAACAGCGCAAAGCCGGCAACCGGTGGCATCAGCTTCAGCACGATGGCCGCAAAGGCATCGCGCCGCGCCGCGCTGCGCAGGGCGCGCTCATGAGCCCGCTGGTCGCCAGGCACGGCGAGCCCGGCGGTGGTGCCGCTGTCGGCGGGCGTGGCTTTGGTGCCGGCATGGGTGGCCGGCTGGGCAAGTGCATTCACGTCAGGCTCCTTCAGGGGCCGGCGTGTCGCCACGCCGGCGTTCAAGCGGCAATCAGATCGAAATCACTCGGCAGGCGAACGGTGAGGCCGGCGCGACATCAGGCGATATCGCGCGGGGCTCAGGCCTTGATCTTGAAGCCGTCGGCGTAGGCCTTCGGATCCTTGCTGGCATCCCACACCACGCCGTCCAGCAGCTTCGCGGTACGGAAGTCGCTCTTGGGTACTGGCACCTGCGCGGCCGCGGCACCTTGCTTGTAGACGTCGATGCGGTTGACCTTCTTCGCCACCGCCAGGTAGTCGGGGTGGTCCTTGAGCAAGCCCCAGCGCTTGTGCTGCGTGAGGAACCACATGCCGTCGGAGAGGAAGGGATAGTTGGTGCTGCCGTCCTGGTAGAACTTCATCGAGTCGGGATCGTCCCAGGTCTTGCCCAGGCCATTGCTGTAGCGGCCAAGCATGCGGTCCAGGATGATGTCCATATCCGTGTTGACATAGGACTTGGCGGCAATCGTTTCCGCGGTCTTGCGGCGGTTGGAGGCCGAGGCATCGATGTACTTCGATGCCTCCAGCACGGCGGCAACCATGGCGCGGGCCGTATTGGGGTACTTCTGCACGAACTCGGCGGTGGTGCCCAGGGTCTTTTCGGGGTGATCCTTCCAGATCGCCTGCGTGGTCTCGGCGGTAAAGCCGATCTTGTCGGCGATTGCGCGCGCGCCCCAGGGCTCGCCCACGCAGAATCCGTCCATATTGCCCACGCGCATATTGGCCACCATCTGCGGCGGCGGCACAGTGATGGCCTTGGCGTCCTGCATCGGGTTGATGCCGTTGGCGGCCAGCCAGTAGTACAGCCACATCGCGTGGGTGCCGGTGGGGAAGGTCTGGGCGAAGGTGTAATCGCGCTTTTCCCTGGCCATCAGCGCTTTCAGGCTGGCGCCGTCCTTGACGCCTTTTTCCGCCAGCTTGGATGACAGCGTGATGGCCTGGCCATTGTGGTTCAGGTTCATCAGCACGGCCATGTCCTTCTTGGGCCCGCCGATGCCGAGCTGCACGCCGTAGATCAGGCCGTACAGCACGTGTGCCGCATCCAGTTCGCCATTGACCAGCTTGTCGCGCACGCCGGCCCAGGAGGCTTCCTTGGTGGGCGTGATCTTGATGCCGTATTTCTTGTCGAAGCCGAGCGTGCCGGCCATCACTACCGAAGCGCAGTCCGTCAGCGGGATAAAGCCGATCCGCACCTCCGGCTTTTCCGGCGAATCCGAGCCGGCCGCCCAGGCTCCGGCGCGCACGAGCGGGTCGACCAGCGTGATCACGCTGGCGCCGGCGATGGTGGCCAGGGCGCGGCGGCGGCCGCTGCTGGCGGGCACCGCATCGGCGCCGGCGGCGCTGGCGTCGGTGGCAACCGCGGCGTGCAGCGGCTTGGCAATCTTCAGGCGAGAGGGCATTCCACGGCTCCAAATGAAAAGCGTCCTGAACTGCGCCGCTTTCGCCAAGAATGCGGGGCAGGTCAGGACGCCGTTGTCCCGTGATGCGGCGCGGCCGTCGTTGGCGGCGCACATCGGTTTGTGATCGGCCGTCGTTGGCCGATGTCCGGATTACGCAAGCCGCGTGCCAAGCTTGTTATGCAGGGTGCAGTCAATATGCGCGCGAACGCGGTGACGCCCTGGCCCGAAGGGGCAGGGCGGCGGGCGGTACCGGTGCGCGTGCAGCAGGGCGGCAGCGCCATCCTTGTGCATTGCACCAAGCGCGTGCGGGGCGTCGCCCGCGCCTTAGCTCATTACATCGATGACGCGCCGTGCCGCTTCGACGAGCTTGATGCCACGCTCCATGGCCATGCTGCGCAGCCGCTTATAAGCCTCTTCCTCGCTCATGCCGCGCTCCTTCATCAGCAGGCCCTTGGCACGTTCGACTTCCTTGCGCTCGGCCAACTGCAGGCGCGTGGCATCCAGCTCGGCGCGCAACTCCTGATCCAGTTCGAAGCGCGCATACGCCACGTCGAGCACGGTCTTCACGCGATCGGCGCGCAGTCCGTCGACGATGTAGGCGGTAATGCCTGCCGTCAGCGCGGCCTTGATGCGCTGGGCGTCGTCGTTGTCCGTAAAGAGCACGATGGGGCGCGGCGCGTGCTGGGTGGAGACGCATACGTGCTCGACCGTATCGCGCGCCGCCGATTCCGAGGCGATGATGATCAGGTCCGGCTGCCGCGCGGCGATCGCGTCGGGGAGCCGCAGGTCGGCGTCCACCGTCTCGATGTCGGTGAAGCCCGCCGACACCAGCCCGGCATGGATCGTCTCGACGTTGAGCGGGTCGGCGTCGTGGGGATCGCGCACCAGCAGGATGCGCAGCGTGCGCGAACCCGCGGCGGAGGCGGGCGCGGGACTCGTCGGACGGGGAGGGGCTGGGGGGCGTCGGTTCATGGCGTCACTTGGGATCTCTCGTGCCATGCAAGATTCGCGCCGAGATGATTCTAATTGTATTGCGGGGTTTCCCGGATTCAATGGTTTGCCGGCATACGCGGCGGGAACCGCCGGTGTATGCTATTGCCCTGCTGCGCGGCGGGGCGTCTGCTGGCGACGCCGCATGCCGGTGCGTAGCCTAAAACACAGTGCACAAGTCTGGAGAGAAGGATGACCGAATTCGTATTTGCCCCGCCGGCGCCCAACGGCGTGCCCGTGCGCGGCAGCAGCGCTCAGTTCCCGGTGCGCCGGGTTTACTGCGTGGGCCGCAATTATGCCGCGCATGCGCGTGAAATGGGTTCGGATCCCGACCGCGAGCCGCCGTTCTTCTTCTGCAAGCCCGCCGACGCGGTGAGCTACGTGGCCGACGGCAGCGAAGGCGCCTTCCCCTATCCGCAGGGCACCGGCAACTGCCACTATGAAGTGGAGCTGGTCGTCGCCATCGGCAAGGGCGGCAAGGACATCGCCGAGGCGGACGCCGCCAGCCACGTGTTCGGCTATGCCCTCGGCCTCGACATGACGCGCCGAGACCTGCAGAACGAATCCAAGAAAACCGGCCGCCCCTGGGAAACCGGCAAGGCCTTCGACAAGTCCGCCCCCATCGGCCCGATTGTGCCGGTGTCCGCCATCGGCCATCCGGAGAAGGGCGCGGTGACGCTGTCCGTCAATGGCGTCGAGAAGCAGCGCGGCGATCTTTCCGACCTGATCTGGTCGGTGCCCGAGATGGTGTCTTATCTCTCCAGGCTGTTTGAACTGCAGCCCGGCGACCTGATCTATAGCGGCACGCCCGAAGGCGTGGGCCCGGTGGTGAAGGGCGACGTCATGCAGTGCAAGATCGAAGGCGTGGGCGAACTCACCGTCAAGGTGGTCTGATCCTATGTTCAAGCTCTACAGCTACTTTCGCAGCTCGGCGTCGTACCGGGTGCGCATCGCGCTGCGGCTCAAGGGCCTGCCTTATGAGTATGTGCCGGTGCATCTGTTGCGCGACGGCGGCCAGCAACTGCTGCCGGCCTACCGTGCGCTCAATCCCGATGCGCTGGTGCCGACCCTGGTCGACGATGACCAGGTATTGATCCAGTCGGTGGCGATGGTCGAGTACCTCGACGAGACGCATCCCGAGCCGCCCTTGCTGCCGGGCACCGCGCTGGATCGCGCCTACATTCGGGCGGTGGCGCTTGAGGTCGCGTGCGAAATCCATCCGCTGAACAACCTGCGCGTGCTGAAGTACCTCAAGCACACGCTGGGCGTGGCGGAGGAAGCCAAGGACGCCTGGTACCGCCACTGGGTCGAACTGGGTTTCGAGTCGGTGAATACCAACCTGGTGCGCTCGGGCAAGGCAGGGCGCTTCTGCTTCGGCGATACGCCGACGCTGGCCGATATCTGCCTGGTGCCACAGGTGTTCAACGCGCAGCGTTTCAATATCGATGTTGGCCGCTATCCGGCGATTGCCAAGGTGTTCGAGTCCTGCATGGCGCTGCCCGCGTTCCAGCAGGCCGAGCCCAAGGCGCAGCCGGACGCCGAGTAAGCCTGGCGCGCAGGTCCGGCGCTGGCAGGCGTAAAGAAAAAGCCCCGCAAGCAGTTGCGGGGCTTTTTCGTTGCCGCCGCGTTCAGCCCAGCAGCGCTTCGGCAAATTCATCGGCATTGAAGGGCTGGAGGTCTTCGACCTTTTCGCCCACGCCGATGAAGTAGACCGGCACCGGCCGCTGGCGCGCGATCGCGGCCAGGATGCCGCCCTTGGCCGTGCCGTCGAGCTTGGTCACGATCAGCCCGGTCAGCCCCAGCGCATCGTCGAAGGCCTTGACCTGGGACAGCGCGTTCTGGCCCGTATTGGCATCGATCACCAGCAGCGACTCGTGGGGCGCGGTCGGCATCGCCTTGGCGATGACGCGCTTGACCTTCTTCAGCTCCTCCATCAGGTGCAACTGCGTGGGCAGGCGGCCCGCGGTATCGGCCATCACGATATCGATGCCGCGTGCGCGCGCCGCGTTGACCGCGTCGAAGATCACCGCGGCCGGGTCGCCGCTCTCCTGCGAGACCACGGTCACATTGTTGCGCTCGCCCCAGATCGTCAGTTGCTCGCGCGCGGCGGCGCGGAAGGTGTCGCCGGCGGCCAGCAGCACGGACTGGTGATAGCTCTGGAAGTGCTTGCACAGCTTGCCGATGCTGGTGGTCTTGCCGGCGCCGTTGACACCGGCGATCATCATCACCATCGGTTGCTCGCGGCCCAGCACCATGGTTTTCTCGAGCGGGCGCAGCAGGTCGGCCAGCAGTTCGCGCAGTGCGATCTTGACGCCCTCGGAGGTCTCGATGCGTTCGCTCTTGACGCGGCGGCGCAGCGCGCTCAGCAGGTGTTCGGTTGCCTCGACGCCCGTGTCCGCCATGATCAGGGCCGTTTCCAGCTCCTCGAACAGGTCTTCGTCCACCTTGACGCCGACAAACAGCGTGCCCAGGTTGCGGCTGGTTTTGGACAGGCCGGTGCGCAGGCGCTGCATCCAGCCGCGCTTGGCCTCGGCGGTGGCGGCCGGTGGCGGTGTCAGGACCATATCCCCGAAAGCGGCATGGGCAGGCGGGACGACGGGTGAGAAAACCGGTTGGGCGGCCGGCGCGTGCGCTGACGGGGCTGGAGGGGCGGCGGCCGGGCCGGGTACAGCGGCGGGAACCGGGGCTGACGCACCGGCGGGCGCTGCAACGGGCGCGGGGACCTGCGCCTCGGGTGGCGCGCTGGCCGGTTCGGCCTTGCGCTTCTTCCAGAAACTAAACATTGGGAAAGGGGTCAATACCCCGGTAGAATCAATCGCCAAAATTCTAGCAGACGGGGTCGCATGAACCATTGTGCTGTCAGGTCCAGGTCGGGCGCCGCCCGTACCGCATCGCCTCTTGCCGGCGCCGGCGCTATTCGCCCGGCCGCTTTCTCCCGGCGCCTTGTTCCCACCCTCCTGTTGATTGCCATGCCCTGGTTCGGCGCCGCTTACGCGCAGACCGGCGTAGTGGCGCCGCCACTGCCCACCGGCCAGGCCACCGCGTCGCAAAGCGCCGCGGCGGAGGCCAATACCACCGAATTCAAGCTGTCCAACGGCATGCGGGTCATCGTCAAGGAAGACCACCGCGCGCCCACCGTAGCACACCAGATCTGGTACCGCGCGGGCGGCATGGACGAGGTCAGCGGCACCACTGGCGTGGCGCACATGCTTGAACACATGATGTTCAAGGGTACACCAAAGGTCGGGCCGGGGGAGTTTTCCAAGCAGATAGCGGCGTTGGGCGGGCGCGAGAACGCCCTGACCAACCGCGACTTCACCTTGTACTACCAGCAGATCAGCAAGCAGTACCTGCCCAGGATGATGGAGCTCGAGGCCGATCGCATGGCCAATCTCATCATCAAGAAGGATGAGTTCGAGCGGGAGATGAAGGTCGTGATGGAAGAGCGGCGCCTGCGCACCGACGACTCCGCGCGCGGCACCGTCTACGAGCAGTTGCTGGCCACCGTGTTCACGGCGGCTGCGTACCGCCATCCCGTGATCGGCTGGCCGGCCGACCTCGTCAACATGCGTGTCGAGGACGTGCAGGCCTGGTACAAGAACTGGTACGTGCCCGACAACGTCCTGCTCGTCGTTACCGGCGACGTCACGGCGGCCGAGGTCAGGACGCTTGCCGAACGCATCTATGGCAAGCTCAAGGCGCGTCCCCTGCCGTTGCGCAAGGACCAGGTCGAGCCGGTGCAGAAGGGCATCAAGCGGATCTGGGTCAAGGCCCCCGCGGAGAACCCGTACATCGTGATGGCGTACAAGGTGCCGCGCCTGCACGACGTCGAGAAGGACGTCGATCCCTACGCGCTGGAGGTTCTGTCAGCCGTGCTGAACGGCTACGACAACGCCCGCCTGACGCGCGACCTGGTGCGCGAGCGCCGCATCGCCGATGACGTCAACGTTGGCTACGACAGCATCAACCGCGGCGAGTCCATCATGGTGCTCGATGGCACGCCGGCCAATGGCCACACCACCGAGGAGATCGAGCGCGCGCTGCGCGACGAGATCGCCCGCATCGCCCGCGAAGGGGTTTCGCCTGAAGAACTCAAGCGCGTCAAGGCGCAGGTCGTGGCGGCGCAGATCTACAAGCGCGACTCGGTGTTCGGCCAGGGCATGGAAATCGGCGTGGCCGAGATTTCAGGCATTTCCTGGCGCAAGCTCGACCGCATGCTGGAGAAGATCAAGGAAGTCACGCCTGCGCAGGTGCAAGCTGTGGCCGGCAAATACTTCAACGACGATAACCTGACCGTGGCGACCCTGCTGCCGCAACCGATCGACCCGAACAAGCCAAAGGCACCGGTTGACTCCGGCTCGCTCCGCTAAAGCCTTTCAGAGGACCGACGATGTCTCTCTTTGCCCCGACGATCCCGTCGCCGCGCCTGCTGCGCCGCATCGCAGGCGCTGCCTTCGGCGCGCTTGCCCTGATCGCTTCGCAGGCCGCGTTGGCTGCCATCCCGATCGAACAATGGACCACCTCCACCGGCGCCCGCGTGTATTTCGTGCGCAGCCCGTCCATCCCCATGCTCGACGTCAATATCGATTTCGACGCCGGCAGCCGCTATGACCCGCCGGGCAAGGCGGGCCTCGCCACGCTCGCGTCAGCCCTGCTCGACAAGGGCGCCGCCGCGCAGGACGGCCAGCCAGCGCGCAACGAAGCGCAGGTTGCCGACGCGTTCGCCGACACGGGCGCCGATTTCGGTGGTGCCGCCAGCAGCGATCGGGGCGGTATCGGCCTGCGCACGCTGACCTCCGAGCCGGAGCTCAGCCAGGCGCTCGCGCTGGCTGGTCAGCTGATCAAGGCCCCGGCCTACCCGGACGCCGTGGTGGCGCGCGAGAAGCAACGCCTGATCACGGCGATCCGCGAGGCCGATACCAAGCCAGGGGTGATTGCCGACAAGATGGTGTCGAAGGCGATCTATCCCGGCCATCCGTATGGCGTTTCGCCGACCGCGGCCTCGGTCGAATCGATCACAAGGGCCGATATCGAGCGTTTCTGGCGGGACAACTACGCGCCATCGCGTGCTGTCGTGACGCTGATTGGTGCCATCGACCGCAAGCAGGCAGAGACCATCGCCGAGCAGCTGACCCGCGGCCTGCCGGCCGGAGCCACGCCGCCCGCGATGCCGCCCGTGCAGCCAAAGATCCCGACTAGCGAGCAGCGAGTGCCGCATCCGGCGCAACAGGCTACCGTGGCGATTGGCCAGCCTGCCATTGCGCGTGGCGACCCCGACTACTTTGCCTTGCTGGTGGGCAACTACGTGCTCGGCGGCGGCGGGTTCAGCTCGCGCCTGACCGATGAGGTGCGGGAGAAGCGCGGCCTGACCTACGGTGTCGACAGCTACTTTGCCCCGGCCAAGCAGGCAGGACCCTTCGGCATCGGCCTGCAGACCAAGAAGGCGCAGACCAACGAGGCATTGGCCCTGGTGCGCAAGGTGCTGGCGCAATACGTGGCGGAAGGCCCCACCGACGCCGAACTGAAGGCCGCCAAGGACAATCTCATCAACGGCTTCCCGTTGCGCATCGACAGCAACCGCAAGCTGCTGACCAATGTGGCCAATATCGGCTGGTACGGGTTGCCGCTGGACTATCTCGATACCTGGACCAGGCAGATCGGCAAGATCACGCGAGCCCAGGTCAAGGAAGCCTTCCAGCGTCACGTGCATCCCGACGCCATGGCGACCGTGATCGTGGGCGGGCCGGAGTGAGGGCGTGAGTGGTGCGGGCGCTTCGGTCCCTGGCGCTCGCGCGATCTGACCCGCAGGCTCTACAATCACGGCATGAATTCGCGTACCCGATCTCCCTCGCCCGCTGCCAGCGGGCGAACCTCTTCCCCCTCGCCACGGCAGGCACCCGCGCAGGTCCGCATCATCGGCGGCAAGTGGAAGCGCACGCCGCTGCCCGTACTCCACGCCGAAGGGCTGCGTCCCACGCCCGACCGCGTGCGTGAAACCCTGTTTAACTGGCTCGGCCAAGACATGTCGGGGCTGGCCTGCCTCGACCTGTTTGCGGGTTCAGGCGCACTTGGCTTCGAAGCCGCTTCGCGCGGTGCGCAGCAGGTCACAATGGTGGAATCCAATCCGCGCGTGGCCAAGCAATTGCGCGACAACCAGTATCGCCTCGACGCCCAGCAGATCCGGGTTGTGCAGGGTGATGCATTTGCTACGGCGGCGCAGATGCCGTCCGCGAGCTTCGACGTGGTTTTTCTCGATCCGCCGTTTGCCGAGGACTGGCTGGGCCCTGCGCTGGAGCATGCGGCACGGCTGTCCCGGCCGGGTGGCGCCGTCTATGTGGAAACCGATCGTGCGTTGACCGGCCCGGATGCCCCAGTGCCGGCGGCGCTGGAGATCGTGCGGCATGCCCGCGCGGGCGCGGTGCATTTCCATTTGCTGCAACACAGGAATAATCGATTCGGGGGGCCGGACGCGGCATGACCGGCCATCGTACGCTAGATGCGGCACTGCCGCGAAAGCGTGTTGCAATGGCTTCCAAGTGCCGCGTTTAGAGTTACACTACGCCGCTGTTGCCAACGCTCGTCACGCAGCCTTGGCTCCAGCCCTCAACCATAGCGGGCGGGGTCGATCGGTCCATCCAGGACCGGCAGCGGGCAGAATAAGGAGGAAGCATGGTCGTCGCGGTCTATCCCGGCACTTTCGACCCAATGACCCGGGGCCACGAGGATCTGGTGCGCAGAGCGTCCAATATCTTCGATGAACTCGTGGTCGGCGTGGCGTATAGCCCCAACAAGCGCCCATTCTTTTCGCTGGAAGAGCGCATAGGCATCGCTCGCGAAGTCCTGGGACACTATCCCAATGTGCGTGTCGAAGGTTTCTCCGGCCTGCTCAAGGATTTTGTGCGCAAGAACAATGCACGGGTAATCGTGCGGGGTTTGCGCGCCGTCTCCGATTTCGAGTACGAGTTCCAGATGGCGGGCATGAACCGCTACCTGTTGCCGGATGTCGAAACCATGTTCCTGACGCCCTCTGACCAGTACCAGTTCATCTCAGGCACCTTCGTGCGCGAGATCGCGGTGCTGGGCGGCGATGTCAGCAAGTTCGTATTCCCGTCGGTCGAACGCTGGCTTCAGGAGAAGATTGCCAAACCGGAATAAAATAGAGCTTTGGGACATGTCGTCCGCGGCCGGTCGGGCGCGGGCATGTCTGGCTTAAAGGAAACACCATGGCACTGATGATCACCGACGACTGCATCAACTGCGACGTTTGTGAGCCCGAGTGCCCAAACGAAGCTATTTCGATGGGGCCCGAGATCTATGAAATCGACCCCAACAAATGCACGGAATGCGTCGGACACTTCGATGAGCCGCAATGCCAGCAGGTTTGCCCGGTGGCTTGCATCCCGAACGACCCCAACCGGGTCGAGACGCGCGATACCTTGATGCAGCGCTATCGTCTGCTGACGGCGGCCAAGCGGGTGGCTTGACGCGGGCATTGCGCCCTGCGGCACAAAAAAGCCCCGTCACCGAGAGGTGACGGGGCTTTTTCATTGGTGCGCCCGCGGTTTGCTGCTCGCCCTGCGCCTTCAGCGGGCGGTATGCAGCTCCAGCATGGCGCGTTCGCTCTCGCCCTTGGCCAGCAGCGCCAGCGGCGCCAGGCTACGGTCGATGGCTTCATCGATGGCCTGCTGCTCCTCGCGGCGCGGGGGCTTCAATACATAATTGACCACATCCTCGCGATCACCGCCACCGCTTGCCGAGTTGCGCGGATGGCCCACGCCGATGCGCAGTCGCCAGTAGTCCTGCGTCGTCAGGTGCGCGGCAATGTCCTTGAGGCCGTTGTGGCCGCCGGCGCCGCCGCCGCGCTTGAGCTTGGCGGTACCGGGCGGCATGTCCATTTCGTCGTGGGCCACCAGGATTTCGTCAGGCAGGATTTTGTAGAAGCGCGCCAGCGATACCACGGACTGGCCGGAGCGGTTCATGAACGTGGACGGCTTGAGTAGCCAGATGTCCTGGTCCCACAACCGCGCGCGCGCGGCCAGGCCGTGGAAGCGGCCTTCAACGCGCAGGGTGACGCCGCCCATGCGGGCCAGTTGGTCGACCAGCCAGAAGCCGGCGTTGTGGCGGGTGGCTTCGTATTCCGCCCCGGGGTTGCCGAGGCCGACGATGAGTTTGATCATGGGTTGGACTGCTTGGTTGAAGGGGCCAGGTTTGATGCGTGGGTGCACTTGTTACTGCAACTGACTAACTTCAAAGTCAAAAGCAGTTTCACCACCCCTGCGGGGCGGCGACC